>NZ_PNOZ01000070.1:0-29626 GCF_002879555.1 Verrucosispora sp. ts21
GCGGTTGGCGGGGTGGGGTCAGCGAGGGGGAGGTCCGGGTAGGGGTACCGGGGTGCCGGGCGGGGCGAGCAGGGCACGAGCCGCCACGGTCAGGCGGCGTCGCTGCGGGACGGCGGCTCGCCGGGCGAACACGTCGTAGTCCTGGGCGGCCACCTCGTCGAGGATGCCGCCGTAGAGCAGGTACGCGGTGCGGATGCAGGACTGTGAGCCGGCGTCCAGCAGGATCACCCCTGCCGCGGCGGCGGCGTAGTGCGCCTGGGCGCGGGTGACCTCGTACCGGATCAGCTCCCGGACCGGCTCGGTGGCCCGACCGGCGGCCCGGCAAGCCAGCAGATCGTCCCGGGTCACGCCGAACTCGGCCATATCCTCGTCCGGCAGGTACGTCCGGCCCCGGTCGAGGTCCTCGGCCACGTCCCGGATGAAGTTGGTGAGCTGGAACGCGAAGCCGAGTTGGCGGGCGGGCTCACGGGCGGCCAGCAGGTTCGAGCTGCCCAGGATCGGCAGCATCATGGTGCCGATGACGGCCGCCGATCCCTCCATGTAGTCCAGCAGGTGATCGTAGGTGCGGTAGGACGTGACGGTCAGGTCCATCGCCATGCTCTTGAGGAACGAGGCGAAGTCCTCCCGGTCGAGATCGAAGACGGCGATGGTGTGCAGCACCGCCGGCAGCAGCGGGTCGTCGACCGGTTCGCCGTGCAGCCCGGCCACGAACCGTCCACCCCAGTCGTCGAGCAGGGCGGCCCGCTCGGCCGACGGCAGCGCCTCGGTGCGGTCCACGATCTCGTCGGCGTAGCGGGTGAATCCATACAGGGCATGGACGTGTCGGCGTTTCCATGCGGGCAGCAGGCGGGTAGCGAGATAGTAGGTGCGTCCGTGCTGTCTGTGCAGGTCACGACACCGTTCGTAAGCGGCGGCGAGGTCCAGATCCATTCGCCCTCCTCAGAATCGACGCACCAATCGACGCAACATGAACCCTAGGGTACGCTCAGCGGCATGGCCAACGACCGACCAACGGGTAACCTCCTTCGCGTGTTGCCTGAACAGCCGGTCGGTGGAGATGAACCGATTCCGGCGGTCCTCGCGGCGTACACACGGGATCTCGTCACCGCGGTCGAGCAGACCCTCGCCGAATTCCTCGACGCCGAGGTCGACGCACTGACCACGATCGATCCGGCGATGGGCGGATTCGCCGCCACGGCCCGCGACTGCGTCCTCGCCGGCGGCAAACGGGTCCGCCCGACCTTCGGCTACTGGGGGTGGCGCGGCGTGGCCAGCGGCGACGAGCCGCTGCACGGGGTGCTGCCCGCACTGGCCACGTTGGAACTGCTGCACACCTTCGCCCTGGTCCACGACGACGTGATGGACCACTCGGCGACCCGTCGGGGCCGACCGACCGCCCACGTGGCCGCGGCCGCTCAACATGCCGCCGCGGGGCGCAGCGGCGACCCCGGCCGGTTCGGCGAGGCGGTGGCGGTGCTGATCGGGGACCTCTGCATGGTCTGGGCCGACCAGTTGCTGGCCCGGGCCGCGCTGCCGGCGAGCCGCCTGTTCGACGTACGCCGCGGCTACGACCGGATGCGGGTGGAGACGATCGCCGGGCAGTACCTCGACATCCTCGGCGAGGCCGACCCGGAGAACTGGTCGGTCGACCGGGCGCTGCGGGTCGCCCGCTACAAGACCGCCAGCTACACCGTCCAGCGCCCGTTGCTGTTCGGGGCGAGCCTGGCCGGCGTCCATGGCGACACGCCACTGACCGCCGCGTACACCCGCTACGGCCTTGCCGTCGGCGAAGCCTTTCAGCTCCGCGACGACCTGCTCGGGGTGTACGGCGATCCGACCGCCACCGGCAAACCGGCCGGCGACGACCTGCGCACCGGCAAGCCGACCGCGCTGCTCATGCTGGCCCGCGAGCTGGCCTCACCGGCCCAGCGGCAGGCGTTGGACGGCACCGGCTCGCTGCCGGGCGAGCCGGAGGTGGCTCGCCTGGCCGAGATCGTGTTCGACACCGGCGCGGTCGACCGGATCGAGCGGATGATCGACGAGCGGGTCCAGGAGGCACTGGACGCGCTCGCCACCGTCAGGATCGACGAGACCGCCCGTACCGCACTGTTCGGCCTCGCCAGCGCAGCCACCGACCGGAGGTCATGATGGGCGCACCATCGTCAGCGGCGCGAACGGTCACCGGGCGTACGGACCGGGTGGTGGTCGTCGGGGCGGGCCTCGGCGGTCTGGCCTGTGCCCTGCACCTGGCCGGCAGCGGACGGCAGGTGACCCTGCTGGAACGCGAGCCGGTGCCGGGCGGGCGGGCCGGGCGGCTCAGCGTCGACGGCTACGAGTTCGACACCGGCCCGACCGTGCTCACCATGCCCGACCTCATCGCCGAGGCGCTCGGCGCGGTCGGCGAGGAACTGACCGACTGGCTCGACCTGGTCCCGCTCGATCCGGCTTACCGGGCCTACTACCCGGACGGGTCGACGCTTGACGTGATCACCGACACCGCCCGGATGGCGGCGGAGATCTCCCGCGTCTGCGGGCCCCGGGAGGCCGACGGCTACCTGCGGTTCGTCGACTTCGCGCGCAACCTGTGGCGGCTGGAGCGGGCCGACTTCATCGAACGCAACTTCGACGCGCCCACCGATCTGCTCACCGGCAACCTGCTCAAGCTGATGGCCACCGGTGCCTTCCGGCGACTGCAGACCAAGATCGACCAGTTCTTCCGCGACCCGCGTACCCGGCGGATCTTCTCCTTCCAGGCGATGTACGCCGGCCTGGCCCCGCACGACGCGCTGGCCATCTACGCCGTGATCGCGTACCTCGACTCGGTGGCCGGGGTCTACTTCCCGCGCGGCGGCATCCACGCGGTCTCCCGCGCGATGGCCGGGGCCGCGGAGAAGCACGGCGTACGCATCAGGTACGGCACCACGGTGACCCGGGTCGAGACCGCCAACGGCCGCGCCACCGGGGTGGTGACCGCCGACGGCGAGTTCGTCCCGGCGGACGCGGTGGTGCTCAACCCGGATCTGCCGGTGGCCTACCGTGACCTGCTCCCACCGGCCCGCCAGCGCCGGCTGGCCTACTCGCCGTCCTGCGTGGTGCTGCACGTCGGCTCGTCCCAGGGGTACGGGCGGATCGCCCACCACAACATCCACTTCGGCCGCGCCTGGAAGGGCACCTTCGACGAGGTCATCCGGCGCGGCGAGCTGATGACCGACCCGTCCCTGCTGGTCACCAACCCGAGCCGGACGGACCCGGCGGTGGCGCCCGCCGGCCGGCACACCTACTACGTGCTCGCGCCCGTGCCCAACCTCGACCGCGCCCCGTTCGACTGGCGTGGCGACCTCACCGCCCGCTACACCGATCAACTGATCGCCACCCTCGAGGAACGCGGCTACGTCGGTTTCGGCGCGGGTGTCGAGGTGCTCCAGGCGATCACTCCGGCGGACTGGGCGGAACAGGGCATGGCTGCCGGCACGCCGTTCGCCGCCGCGCACAGCCTGTTCCAGACCGGCCCGTTCCGGCCCGCGAACCTGCACCGGTCGCTGTCCAACGTGGTGTTCGTCGGCTCGGGTACGCAGCCCGGCGTCGGAGTGCCTATGGTGCTCATCTCCGGCAAGCTCGCGGCGAGCCGGATCACCGGAGCAGTCCGGTGACGCCACCCGGCGCAACGCAGCCGAGCCTGAACAGAGGAACGCACTGATGTCCCCGTCCCGGGAGAGTCATCTGGTCGAGTTGGTGGACGAGACGGGTCAGCCCGTCGGATCGACCACCGTGGCCACGGCCCACCAGCCACCTGGCCGGCTGCACCGCGCCTTCTCCGTGCTGTTGGTGGCGCCGGACGGTCGGGTGCTGCTTCAGCGCCGCGCCGCGATCAAGACCCGGTTTCCGCTGCGCTGGGCCAACTCCTGCTGCGGCCATCCACAGCCGGGCGAGTCCCTGTCGGTGGCGGCCAACCGTCGGCTCGACGAGGAGCTGGGCGTCGGGCCGGTGCCGCTGACCGAGGTCGGCGTCCACATCTACCGGGCCGAGGATCCGGCCACCGGGCGCATCGAGGTCGAGTACGACCACGTCCTGCGCGGCGAGTTCCGGCCGGACGCGCCGCTGCACCCGGAACCGTCGGAGGTCGCCGAGCTGCGCTGGGCGGATCCGGTGACCCTGGCCACCGAACTGATCGAGGATCCCGATTCGTACGCCCCGTGGCTCGGCGGCGTGCTGGACCGGCTGTTGCACCCGTCGAGCCCGACCCAGCTGCCCCCCAGCGACGCGTCGGAGCGGTCGGGTGGCCGATGAGGCGCTGAGCGCCGGGGCGGTCGCCCGACGGCTCGGTGTCGCGGTCACCACGCTGCGCACCTGGCACCAGCGGTACGGCCTCGGGCCGAGCCAGCACGTCCCCGGCCACCATCGGCGCTACACCCCGGCCGACCTGGCTCGGCTGGAGATCATGCGGCGGCTCACCGCCGAGGGAGTCAACCCGGCGGAGGCGGCCCGCTGGGCCCGGCAGGCACCGGACCCGGCGTCCGCCCGCACCCCCCGCCCGGTCCGGTCGACCACGGCGCGGGCCGGCGGTGGCGCGACCATCCCGGTACGCCGAGCCGGCCCGGTGGCTCGCGGCCTGGCCCGAGCCGCGATGCGGATGGACGCCGAGGTGATCAGCGAGACCATCGCCCGGTCGATCGCCACCGACGGGGTGATCGGCACCTGGGACGGTCTGCTCCGTCCGGTGCTGGTCGGCATCGGTGAGCGGCATGCCGCCACCGCCGCCCTGATCGAGGTGGAGCACCTGGTATCCCGGTGCGTGTCGGCGGCGTTCGCGTCGGTCGTGGCGGCCTGTCCCGCCCCCGCCGGGCAGCCACCCCGCGTCCTGCTCTCCTGCGCCGACGAGGAGCAGCACAGTCTGCCGCTGGAGGCGCTCGCCGCGGCGCTCGCCGAGGTGGGCGTCCACCATCGGATGCTCGGTGCGCGAGTGCCGGTGACCGCCTTGTTGGACGCGATCGACCGGACCGGGCCGGCCGCCGTGGTGATCTGGTCACACACCCCGGTCACCGGCGACCCGGCCCAACTGAGCGCGCTGCTCGGCGCCCCACGCCGACCACTGTTGGTCATTGCCGCGGGGCCGGGTTGGCCGGCCGACAGCCTGCCCGCCGGTGTGGTCCACCCCGCTGGACTGGCCGAGGCGGTCTCACTCGCGGTCGCCGTACGCGACGCACTGGACCGGTCCGCCGCATCCTGATCCCGCGTCCGGGGAAGATGCCGCGCGCTACTACGTCCCTACCCACTGCTATCCGCCGAAAAGGGATGAACTAGCGTCGGGGTTTGCGTACCCGAACCCCTCTCGGGAGCGACCCATGCGTCCTCGTCTGCTGCTCGTCTGCCTCACCGGGCTGACCCTTCTGCTGTCCGGCTGCGGCACGGGCTCTGCCGAGCCCAACCCGACACCCGTCGACGCACCCCCGTCGGCCGCCCTGCCGGACCCGCCCGCCCCACCGAGCCCCACCGCCACGCCGAAGCCCAAGCTGCGGCCGCTACCGGCCAAGCTGCCGGCCGGCCTGGTACGCACCACCGGGGGCAAGAAGGTGGCGCTCACCTTCGACGACGGTCCGGACCCGGCCTGGACACCGAAGGTGCTGGACCTGCTGAAGGCAGCAAAGGTCAAGGCCACCTTCTGTGTGGTGGGTACGCAGGTCCGCAAGCACCCCGAGCTGGTCCGCCGGATCGCCCGGGAGGGCCACCAGCTCTGCAACCACAGCTGGAACCACGACCTGAACCTGGCTCGGCGACCGGTCGCCGAGATCCGCGCCGACCTGACCCGGACGGACCGGGAGATCAGGCGCGCCGTGAAAGACGCGAAGGTGCCGTACTACCGGCAGCCGGGCGGCCGGTGGACCGCAGAGGTGGTCAAGGTCGCCAAGCAGTTGGACATGCGCTCGCTGCACTGGACGGTCGACCCGCAGGACTGGGCCCGGCCGACCGCCGCCACCATCCAGAAGCGGGTGCAGCGGGCTGCCCGGCCCGGTTCGGTGGTCCTGCTGCACGACGGGGGCGGCAATCGGGCGGCCACCCTCGCCGCCTGCCCGAAGGTGATCGCCGCCCTCAAGCGCGACCACGGCGTCACCCGACTTCGCTGACCCCCCGCTGACCTGCGGTTTCAGGAGCGTCTGCGGCTGGGGGCATACCGGTTTGGTCGTCCGGTCAGCCATCACGTATGCTTTCCAAGCCTCCGGCGGGGCCGGATGGGAGCAAGTCCGCACAGAGTTGCGAATGTGCAATGATGGCGGGGCCGCCCTCATCGTCTAGCGGCCCAGGACGCCGCCCTTTCAAGGCGGTAGCACGGGTTCGAATCCCGTTGGGGGCACGGTCCGGCTTCGGCCGGAGGCAACACCAGCAAGGTCCTGTGGAGCAGTTGGAGTGCTCGCCGCCCTGTCAAGGCGGAGGTCGCGGGTTCAAGTCCCGTCAGGACCGCAAGCGCTGACCGCCGCGCGCACCACGCGCGGCGTTCTGCGTATCGGGACAGGTGACCCAGTCGGCGGCGATCCCGCCGGGTAACATGGCCCGAGCAGCACGGCCAGGTAGCTCAGTTGGTACGAGCGTCCGACTGAAAATCGGAAGGTCGGCGGTTCGACCCCGCCCCTGGCCACATAGCCTTTCGCCGGGCTACAGAGGTCCCCACCAGCGAAAACGCAGGTGGGGATCTTGCTGTATGCCCTCATCTCGCAGCCTCGGGCACCGGTCGGTGCTCGCCGTCGGTGATGCGACCCGAGTGGTGAGCAAGCTGCGCAGCCGGACAGCAGCCGGTATGGTCCGGGCGTATGGGAGACCGGCCGCCCGACATCCGACAGGAGCACGAGCGGTTCGCGCTGCGGAGCACGTTGCTGGTCCCCGCGTCCGTGGAAGCCACGTACGAGACTTTCACCACCAGGCTCACCGACTGGTGGGTGACGGAGTACACGTGGTCCGGCCCGGACGTGCTCGCCGACTTGGCCATGGAGCCCCGGGCCGGCGGAATGCTCTACGAGATCGGCCCGTACGGCTTCCGCAACGACTGGGGTCGGGTGCTGATCTGGGATCCGCCGCGTCGGCTGGTGTTCACCTGGCAGATCGGCCCGGATCGGGCGCCGGTGCCGGACCCGGCGCGAGCCAGCGAGGTCGAGGTGATTTTCACACCTGCGGCGGCCGGCACCCTGGTCGAGGTCTCACACCGGCATTTCGACAGGCACGGCGAGGCAGCCGAGGGCTACCTTCAGGCGCTCACCGCCGGGTGGCACGAGCTGCTGTCCCGGTTCGCCGCGACCGCGGTCGCCGAGCCGGCGTGAGGCCGGGCCAGCCCGGCCGTGGGAGCGTTCAGGTGGAGCGGTGCCGCAGGGTGGCGATGGTGGAGCCGGCGAGGGTGAGCAGGCATTCGGGCAGCAGGCCGTCGGCCGCCGCCGCGCCGAACAGCGCTCGGGCCGTCTCCAGGTCGGAGTTGGCGTACGCGCTGACGAAGCGCGCCACCCAGCGGGCGTCGTACTCGGCCTGGTCGATGCCGGGGAAGTCGAGCGCGCAGGCGCCCGGGGGGACCGGGTCGCCGACCATCGTCGCGGCCAGGCACCACGCCACGTCGTACGCGCCGGTGAGGCCGTCCCGGTCGACGACCGCGTCGAAGGTCCCCACCACTGCGTCGGAGTCTCCGTCGAGCGCCGAGCTGAGGATCGCGGTGGCGTCGGCAAACGTCTGCTGTGGCGAGTCGGTCACGCACCGCACAGTAGGTGCCCTCGTCAAGGAGACCGGAATCGTCACTCTCCGTACATAAGCTAGGCGGCCTGCGGATAGACGGCCCTCCACGGTCCCGTCGTCCGGGTGGGCACGTTAGTCTGCGCAGCGGACCTTCGCGGAGGAAGGACGACAATGCACATGTCACGCGGTACGCGGGGCGCCGTCATGGCGGTCTGCGCCACGCTCCTGCTCGCCACCAGCGCTTGCGGGGATGACCAGCCCGAAGAGGCGACTGCCCACCAGGTGCGCCTCTACGGCACCGACGGCAACATGTCCAACTCGTACGCGGAGGAGCTGGGCGATCGAGCCAACCTGGTCGATGGCATGAAGGGCACCACCCCGCTCACACCGCTGCCCGAGGACTTCAAGAAGCGGCTACTGTCCGTCGATCCGAAGTTGGACGGCTTCCTCTACGCCGCCGAGTCCTACGACGCGGTGGTGATCAGCGCGTTGGCCGCTGAGGTCGCGGGCACCACCGATCCGGCGGCCATCGCCAAGCAGATCGTCGGGGTCACCAACACCGGCACCCGCTGCGGGACGGTGGCCCAGTGCCTGCGCCTGATCCGCGAGGGCAAGGACATCGAGTACCGCAGCGTCTCGATCACCCGGGCCGGGTTCACCGACGTCGGTGAGCCGGCGACCGCCAGCTACGCCACCCTGCACTTCGACGGGCAGCAGCTCAACGACGCCAAGACCGAGTTCGTCGGCGCCGGTGACGAGTCCGCGGCCAGCAACAAGCGACCGCCGCGCGGTGACGCCGCCTCGTCCCCCGACGCGCCGCTCGTCATCGGCGGGCTGTTGCCCAGGACCGGTGACCTCGCGATCGCCTACCCGCCGCTGGCCGCCGGCGCGGCGCTGGCCATCAAGGAGATCAACGCGGCCGGTGGGGTGCTCGGCGAGGAGGTGGTCTGGGTCGACGGCGACGACGGCACCAACCCGGCGATCGCCAAGGCGACCGTCGCCCGGCACGTCGACGGCGGCGTCCACGTGATCATCGGTGCCGGTGGCTCCGGGATCTCCGCCGCCGTGCTGGAGGACGTGGTGAAGGCGGGACGGATCCTGTTCTCGCCGTCGAACACCGCGGCGAACCTGAGTGAGGTCGACGACCGTGGCCTCTACTTCCGCACCGCACCGCCGGACGGGCTCCAGGGCCGGGCGCTGGCCGACGTGATCCTCCGGGACGGCCCGCAGAAGATCGCGATCGTGGCCCGTAAGGACTCCTACGGCGAGGGTCTGCAGAGCATCGTCCGGGCCGAGCTGGAACGGGCCGGGTTCGGCGGCGACAAGGTGAAGCTGCTCGGCTACCAGCCCGGCGAGGACGCCAACGCCGCGCCGATCGACTTCAGCGCCGGCGCCAAGGAGATCAAGGACTTCGGTGCCGACGCCGTCCTGATCATCGGGTTCGGTGAGTCCGCCGCCGTGGTCCGGGCTCTGGCGGACGCCGACGTACCGCTGGCGGCGCTGGCCAACAGCTGAGCGCACCCGCGACGGCCGCACCGACACTCGTCGGTGCGGCCGTTTCCGGTTGTCTCAGCGCCGCCGGTCGAGGAACTCGGTCATCCGACGCCGCTTCTCCTCGTCCTCGAAGAGCACCGCCTGGCTGACCAGGTCCAGTTGCGGATGTGCGGCGGCCGGGGCGTCGACGCCGAGTTTGGTCAGCCGCAGCGCCAGCGACGAGCCCTTGGCCATCTCGTCGATGAGCGCGTGCGCCGCCGGCAGCAGTTCCTCGGGGGTCGCCACCACCCGGTTGACCAGGCCGATCCGCAGCGCCTCCGCGGCGTCCACCCGCCGCCCGGTGAACAGCAGTTCCTTGGCCCGGGCCTCACCGACAAGCGCCGGCAGGCGGTGGGTCGCGCCGGCACCGGCCAGGATGCCCAACCGCACCTCCGGCTGGCCGAACACCGCCCGCTCGGTGCACACCCGAAGATCGCAGCCGTACGCCAGCTCAGCGCCACCGCCGAGCGCCGGGCCGTCGACGGCGGCGACGGTCGGCATCGGTAGCGCCCGGATCCGGGCGAAGGCCGCCGAGTTGATCGCGGCGAGGGCGTCCAGCCGGCCTCGCTCGCGCAGTTGGGCGATGTCCGCGCCGCCCGCGAAGATCCCGTCGGTGCCGCCGGTCAGCAGCAGCATCCGGGGACGGGCCTCCAGTTCGGCGCAGACCTCGTGCAGCGCCGCGATGAGGTCGGCGTCGATGGCGTTGCGCTTCTCCGGCCGGTCGAGGGTGACCACCAGCCGGTCGGGAAGCTCCTCGACCCGCAGCCCGGCGCTCACCGCGACGCTCCCGGATCGGTGGTCGGGGCCGGATCGGTGGTCGGGGCGGCCGACTCGGTGCCGCCCGAGCGGACCCCGTCGACCCACTGGTAGAAGCCCTGGCCCGACTTCTTGCCCAGGCGGCCCGCCGCGACCATCTCCACCAGCAGCGGTGGCGGCGCGAACCGGTCGCCGTACGCGGCCTGGAGGGTACGGGCGATGTCGAGGCGCACGTCCAGGCCCACCAGGTCGGTCAGTTCCAGCGGGCCGATCGGGTGCCGGTAGCCGAGCGCCATCGCCTTGTCGATGTCGGCCGGGCTGGCCACCCCGTCGGCGACCATCCGGATGGCTTCCAGTCCGAGGGTGACCCCGAGTCGGGAGGTGGCGAAACCCGGCATGTCGCGTACGACGACGGGGTCCTTGCCCAGCCGGTCGGCGAGCGCGCGGGCCGCTTCGGTGGTCTGCGCGGCGGTGGCCGGGCCGACCACGATCTCCAGCAGCGCCATCGCCCAGACCGGGTTGAAGAAGTGCAACCCGCAGAAGCGCTCGGGCCGGGCCAGTTCCCCGGCCAGCTCGGAGATGGAGATGCTTGAGGTGTTGCTGCCCAGCAGGGCGGGCTCCAGTCGCTCTGCCTCGGCCAGCACGGCCCGCTTCAGCTCCAGCCGCTCCGGTACCGCCTCGACGATCACCGCCGGTTCCGGGGCGACCTCGCCGAGCCCGGCCCGCAGGGTGACCGAGGCGCGGTTGGCGGCGGCCTGCTCAGCGGTCAGCTTGCCGCGCTGCACGGCCCGGTCCCAGAGTTGGGCGAGCCGTTCGACGGCCGCCTCACCGCGGGCCCGGTCGAGCTCGACCAACTCCACCGCGTAACCCGCGCCGGCTGCCACGTACGCGATGCCCAGGCCCATCGTGCCGGCACCGACCACGACGAATCGCTGTGTCATCGATACACCACCGCTCCGTGACGGCCCTCGGCTCCCGCATGGCCGATGGCGCGCGGGATCGCCGCCACGCCGGAGCCGGTCCGTACCCTCCGCTCAGTCATGGTGCGACCCTATGCAGCACGATCATCGTCGCGTGCGTGGGGGCGGGCGAGATCGGGTAGGGACCGCTGACAACCAAGGGAAGGGACGAACTGATGAGCCAGGCACCGGAGACCGGTACGGAGGCCCAGGAGACGGTCGAGACGCGCGGCGACGAGCGTGTCGAACTGCTGCGCGCCGACACCAACAACGACGGCCGTACGGACGTCTGGGTGGTCGACACCGACGGCGACGGCAAGGCCGACCTGTTCCAGTTCGACACCGACGGCGACGGCAAGGTGGACGTCACGATGGTCGACATCGACGAGGACGGCCAGCCCGACGAGGTCGTCGACGGCGACGGTGGCCTCCCCCCGGAGCAACTCCCCCCCACCGTCCAGGTCTGAGTTGTAAGGAAGGGCCCCCTGTTAACGCCTCCGGTATAGCAAGGGGCCCCTCTTAACGTTTTCGTCTGGTCAGCCGGGCAGCCGCAACGTGGCGAGGTAGTACGGGGCGTCACGGTCGTCGATGTCGGCCAGGTGCCAGGGGGTGCCCCGGACCAGGTCGGCCAGTTCGTCCGGGGAGCACACCAGGTAGTCGAACCACGGGGTGGCCAGCTCGCGGTAGCGCAACCGCAGCCGCAGTTGCCCGCCGAGACGGCCTCGACGCCGGTTGTGTTCGTGGTAGCCCGTGTGCACGGGGTCGCGGGTGCCGTACGGATCGGTGCCCTGAGCGATCACCTGCGCCCCCGGGTTGGCCATCACGGCCAGCGCGGCGAGGAAGGCGGGTGCCCGTTCGCGCCCCTCCAGCAGCCCCAGGTTGTTACCGAGCAGCAGAAACGTGTCGTAGCGCCGCCCACTCGCCGCGTGCTCGTCCACGGTGCCGTGCACCAGTTCCCGTACGCCCCGACGGCGACACACCGCGAGCGCGCCCGGTGAGACGTCCAGCCCGGTGACCGGTACGCCCCGCTCCTGCAGCAGCAGCGCGATCCGCCCGGCGCCGACGCCGATGTCCAGGGTGGCGCCGCGTACCCGGTCCACGGCCCGGTGGTCGTGCGGTTGCCACTCCTGCGGCCCGTCGAGGTACTGCGCGGCCGGCGCCCCGTTGATCAGTCCGTCGTCCCGTTCGATGATCTCGATGACCGGGCGGGGTACGCGCCCGCCGGCCAGCGGTCGGGGACCGATCCCGGTAGCCACTGCGAGCGTGTCGCGCAGCAGTTCCCCGTAGACGTCACCGATTCGTGGTTCTCCCGTCACACCTGCCACGCTATCGGCCTGCTCATTCCCGGTCCCCGCCCGTACGCTGAGGGGGTGACCACGTTGGACCGCCTCGCGGCGGAGAAGTACATCCTCCTCACGACCTTCCGCAAGGACGGCCGCGCGGTACCCACCCCGGTGTGGGCGGTGCGCGACGGCGACGCCCTGGCGGTGTGGACCGCTTCGGACGCCGGCAAGGTGAAGCGGATCCGGCGCAGCGGAGAGGTCACGGTGGCGCCGTGCGACGTCCGTGGCCGGCCGCACGGCGCTGCGGTACCGGCCCGAGCGACCCTCTACGACCCGGGCGCGACCGAGCACATCCGCGGCCTGATCAAGCAGAAGTACCGGATGATCGGCCGGCTGACCCTGCTCGGCAGCCGACTGCGTCGCGGTCAGGGTGGGACGGTCGGCATCCGACTCGAACTGACCGATCCGAACTGACCAGCTCGGGGTGGATGTCCCGACATGCTGAAGGGGCGGCGGATCTGACGATCCGCCGCCCCTTCAGCTCAGCTCTGTTATCTGCCGTGCGGTCAGTCCCCCTGGCGCTGCTGCGGGATCTGACCCTGCAGCAATGCCCTGACCTCCGACTCCCGGTAGCGACGGTGGCCGCCCAGGGTCCGGATGGCGCTCAACTTGCCAGCCTTCGCCCAACGGGTCACCGTCTTCGGGTCGACACGGAACATCGACGCCACCTCGGCCGGTGTAAGTAGCGGCTCTGGTTCGTGCGTTCGCGATGCCATCGGTCACTCCTCCACATGTATAGACATCGGCCGGGGTCCCGCCGGCCGACGCGTCTCCCATGGTCCGGCTAGTCCCCGATGTCCGACATGGGCCGAACGGCCGAACGTCCCTAGACGGACGGATGAACCATGCCCGATATATGGGACTTTTACACGCCAGAAGCTACCTTATTCGGACTCATGATCACGGTTCGTGATGCATCAACTACGAAGGAGCCTCGTATTGCAGCCCGACATTTATGGACAATGCCCCACTAGTTGCCCCGGCATCCCGGGCTAGTTGCACCGCTCCAAAAGTTGCACGGCACGCCACCTGGCGACCAGCTTGTCGTACGCCGCGGACGCCTCCTCCGCCTCGCCCTGGGACAGCCCGGCCAACCCCGCCGCGACCAGTTCCGGCGAGTCGTCGTCCGCCAGGGTCTCGTCCGAGAGCAACTCGACCAGGCCGCCGTAGTCCAACTCGACCACCGAACCCGGGTGGAACTCCTCCAACCACCGGGCCGCCTCCTCGACCGCCTCGGTGATCGGGGCGTCCCCGATCGACTTGCGGAGCACCGACAGGGCCCGCGAGGAGCGACGCCGCGCCTTGGAGATCTCCGTCCGGAACCGCAGCGCCCGACGCCCCGGCGCGGTCACGTGCTGCCGTTCCTCCGCCTCGAACAGCACGAACCAGCGCAGCGGCACCCCCCAGGTGGCGACCTGCTCGTGCACCCGGGGCACGCCACGCTCCAGCACCCGGGCTCCGCTGCGCCAGTCCTCCACCACCGCCTTGGCCTGCCCGGCCAGCACCGGCGGGACGAACGCGTCGGCCAGCACCGGCGGTACGCCGTCGCGCGCGCTCAACGCCGCCTCGGCCACCCGGATCCGCAGGTTCCACGGGCACACCAGCAGCGTCTCGTCGGTCTCCAGGACGTACGCCTCCTCGGGCAGGTCGGGCAGCCGGGTCCAGCCGGCGCCGAGCGCCTCGATCACCGAGGTCCGCTGCCGGCCCGGCCCTTCCACCGGCGCCACTGCCCGCCCCTGCTCGACGTAGCGCCGCCAGTACGCCTGGCGGTCCCGGTCGAAGGCGGTCAACGGCTCGTACACGCGCAGGTATGAAGCGAAGAGCGACGGCACGGCGCGATCCTCCCACGAATCGCAGGCCGAGCGTTGCTCGGCGTCATCGTGGCCGTGAATGGGTGCCCGCTGGGCGGGACGAGGTGCTCGCGGCAGCAGCCCGAGGTCAGCCGATACTAGGCTCGCTACACCGGCAGCATCCCCGCCGGCGCAGACCAGGTCCGCGTCCCACAAGGGCGCCCGCCGACACAGGAGCCAGTCATGGGCGTATTCGCCAGCACCGACGACCCGGAATCCACAGGTCACGAGCAGGTCGTGTTCTGCCAGGACAAGCAGACCGGCCTGAAGGCGATCATCGGCATCTACTCCACCGCGCTGGGCCCCGCGCTCGGTGGCACCCGCTTCTACCCGTACGCCAGCGAGGAGGAGGCCCTCGCGGACGTCCTCGACCTGTCTCGCGGCATGGCGTACAAGAACGCCCTCGCAGGTCTGGACCTGGGCGGCGGCAAGGCGGTCATCTGGGGCGATCCGGCGCAGATCAAGACCGAGGGGCTGCTGCGCGCGTACGGCCGCTTCGTGGAGTCGCTGGGCGGGCGCTACTACACCGCCTGCGACGTGGGCACCTACGTACCGGACATGGACGTGATCGCCCGCGAGACCCGGTACGTCACCGGCCGCAGCGTCGAGCACGGCGGTGCGGGCGACTCCTCGATCCTCACCGCCTGGGGCGTCTTCCAGGGCATGCGGGCGGCGGCCGAGCACGTCTGGGGAGTGCCGACGCTGCACGGCCGACGGGTCGGCGTCGCGGGCCTGGGCAAGGTCGGCAAGTACCTGGTCGGCCACCTGGTCGAAGACGGCGCCGAGGTGGTCGCGACCGACGTCAGCCCGCAGGCGCTGGAGTGGGCCCGGACCACCCACCCGCAGGTCTCGCTCCTCGACGACGTCTCCGCGCTGGTCGCCGCCGACATCGACGTGTACGCCCCGTGTGCGCTCGGGGGCGCGTTGAACGACGACACGGTGGCGGCGTTGCGCGCGAAGGTGATCGCCGGCGCGGCCAACAACCAGCTCGCCCACCCGGGCGTCGAGAAGCTGCTGGCCGACCGCGGCATCCTCTACGCGCCTGACTACGTGGTGAACGCCGGCGGTGTGATCCAGGTCGCGGACGAGATCGAGGGCTTCGACTTCGAGCGGGCCAAGTTGCGCGCCACCCGGATCTACGACACCACTCGGGAGATCCTCCGGCTCGCCGACGCCGACGGCGTTCCCCCGGCGGTGGCGGCCGACCGGCTGGCCGAGCGGCGGATGGCCGAGATCGGCCGACTGCGCGCCATCCACCTGCGCTGACGACTCACCAGTCGAGGGCGGGGCCGTTGGTCCCGCCCTCGACAGTCGTTTCCGGCTAAGCTGAGGATACGACGTATTCGTGAGGTTTCGCCCCGTGTCACGACCGTACCCGGCATCGCTCCTTACCGGGTACAATGGGTGACGACCGCACGACCGCAACGCGCGGTGGCGGTCGACGGTAACCCGAGGTGCCGAACGGTGGCATCCCCATGTACCGTAAGAGCCACGAGAGATGCCTGACGTCATCGGGGCCCGCCTTCGGGCTGCCCCGCATTCTGTGCGAGGGGGTCGAGCCATGGGGCGCGGCCGTGCTAAGGCCAAGCAGACAAAGGTGGCGCGGGAGTTGAAGTACCACTCCCCGAACACCGACCTCGCCGCCTTGCAGCGAGAACTCGGCGGCGGCGGTAAGTCGGACCGCAACTTCGACGACGACTACCAAGAGTTCGTCGACGAAGACGAGGACCATACCGGGGACGACCCGGACAAGTGGGTCCGCCCGACCCGCTGACCCCCGGTCGCATCTGAGCACGCGGTAACTCCCCGCGTGCTCACGTATGTGCCCGCCAAGGCGGCGCAACACCCGACGATCCAAGGGCCTGCCACGCCCGGACACGCTCCGGCAGCGTGGCGGGCCCTTGGCTCAGCCCGGTCAGCGTGGCCGGTTGTTCCAGTTGTAGAACGTCGGGATGTTCTCGAAGTGGTTCCAGGCGCAGACCGCGCTGGCGCCGTCGCCACCCGCCACCTCTGCCCGTGACTGTCGCGCGACTTCGGCCTCGTGCAGTAGTGCAGTGAGCCCGGTGGCGGCCTCCCGTACCCGGGAGGCGACCTGGTCGGGTGCCTCTTCCGTCGCTCGCTCAGGCTCCCGGTGACTGGTGGTTTCGGGCATGCTCCAACACTCCCTCCAGTAGGCGGATCTTGCTGTTGCGGCAGTGCTCGGTCTCCGTACCGTCGAAACGCCCCAGCTCGAAGTAACGGTTCGCAGCGTGGCCCCCGCCACAGAAGCCGAAGTAGGGGCACGACGAGCGGCACGCCTCCACCCCGGTCAGGAACTCACCCACCCAGGTGGTGCGCTCCGCCGCGTCGGCGAGGATCGCGTGCAGCGGGGTGGTGAGCACGTTTCCGCTGCTGAAATCGCCGTAGCGGGGGTCGGTGAAGCCGGCCAGCTCGGGCGAGAGCACCACGACCGAGCCGTCGTACGCGACGGTCGGGATCGGGTCGAGGTGGCGCGGCAGAAGATCGTCGGCGTTGCCGTCCAGCACGGCTGCGGCGTACCGCAGCGACCACTCGACCTCGCGCAGATGGATCCGCGGCTGCCGACGCCAGGCGGCCACGAGTTCGGCCCAGAACCCGGTCACCACGGCCGGATCGTGGGCGTTGGTCCGGGTGTTGACGCCCTCGGTCTCCTCGATGTTCACCCCGAGCACCTCGCAGCCGAGGTCGAGGCAGTAGTCGTACAGCTCCGTCGCCCGGCCGGGTGCCGGGTCGTTGACCACCGCGAGCGCCGAGAAGGGCAGGTCGTGTCGGCGCAACGCCGCCACCCCGCGAACGATCCGGTCGTACGCGGGCCGGCCCGATCGGGTGACCCGGTCGCCGTTGCGCTCCCGAGGGCCGTCCACGCTCACGCTCACCCGCATGCGATGCGCCACGAAGAACTCGCACCAGGCGTCGTCGATCAACGTGGCGTTGGTCTGGACGTGGTGCTCCACCTCCGGGCCGAACGGCGCCATCAGCGCCGCCAACTGCTCCCGACCGGCGGCCAGCGGCTCACCGCCGTGCCAGACCACGGAGAACCGCGCCGAGGCCGCCCACGGGTTCACCGAGGCGGCCACCGCCTCCGCCACGGCGACCGGCATCCGTCGGTCGGTCGCCCGAAACGGCAGGTAGCAGTAGGCGCAATCGAGGTTGCAGAGCGTGGTGGGCTGCATCACGACGTACGACGGGACGGCAGCCATGCCGCGCATCCCATGCAATGACCGTCCCGGTGCAGCCATCGCCCTCCTCGTCGCGGTTGAAGGCTGCCGGGCACACCCCGGCAGGGCATGCCCCGCAGCGTTGAGGGGTGCCCTTCAGGCTAGGCCGCGATGGCCACTCGGGTGAAGCCCGGCTCAGGTGGCCGTGAGCTCAGCTCACCTCACCCGCGGGTGTGCTGACCGACCATCTGCACCTCGCCGGTGCCCTCGATGATCTCGCCCACCTGCCAGGCGTCGACGCCCCGGCCGGTCAACGTGGCAAGCGCCCGGTCGGCGTCCTCGGCCGAGACGATCGCGAACATGCCGACGCCCATGTTGAAGGTCGCCTCCATCTCCGGGTCCTCGATCCGCCCCTTGGTCTGGATCAGGTCGAAGATCGGCTGCGGCCGCCAGGTGGAGCGGTTGACCACCGCGTCAACGTTCTCGGGCAGGATCCGCACCAGGTTGCCGGGGATACCGCCGCCGGTGACGTGGGCCAGCGACCGCACCTCGGCCTCGGCGATCAGCTTGAGGCAGTCCTTGGCGTAGATCTTGGTGGGGGTGAGCAGTTCCTCGCCGAGCGTGCGCTGCCGGCCGAAGTCGTCGATGACGACGTCCAGCCGCATCCGCCCCGCGCCGAGCAGCACGTGCCGCACCAGGGAGTACCCGTTCGAGTGCAGACCGGACGAGCGCATGGCGATCACCACGTCGCCCACCTCGACCCGCTCGGGGCTGAGGATCTCGCTCTCCTCCACCACACCGACACCGGTGGCGGAGATGTCGTACTCGTCGGGACGCAACACGCCCGGGTGCTCGGCCGTCTCGCCACCGAGCAGCGCGCAGCCGGCGTAGCGGCAGCCGTCGGCGATGCCGGCACCGATCTCGGCGACCTTGTCCGGCACCACCTCGCCGGTGGCGATGTAGTCGAGCAGGAACAGCGGCTCGGCGCCGCAGGCCACGAGGTCGTCGACGACCATCGCGACCAGGTCGATGCCGACCGTGTCGTGGATGTCCATCTGCTGGGCGATCACCAGCTTCGTACCGACACCGTCGGTGGACGACGCCAGGATCGGGTTCTTGTACTTCGTGGTGTCCAGCCGGAACAGGCCCGCGAAGCCGCCGAGGTCGCCCATCACCTCCGGCCGGCGAGTCTCCTTCACCTTGGACTTCAGCAACTCGACGGCGCGGTCACCCGCCTCGATCGACACGCCGGCGTCCGCGTACGAGACGGAACGTTTGCGAGCCTGGCGGCCGCTGCCGGCAGTCCAGGGCTGGCGGTCGTTGCCAGCGCCGCTCGGGCTGCTTCCTGCGCCGCTGCGCTCGGACACGTGCGTCACGGTTCTCCCCTTTGTGGTTCTCGGCTGCGGTCGACGGTGACCGACCGCAGCCGGGCGATGCTACGGGCGGTTTGTGGTCGCCGAGATCTTCAGGTCGGAGCGCGACGCGCGACGCGACCGGTTGAGATCGTCGTCAGCTCCCGCAGCGGCGACGAGCGGAGGGACGGGTTGCTCGGCGGAATCACTGTCGTCCGAGTTGTGGGCGACCCGACGGCCGATTCCTTCGAGGACGTGCTTGCCGATCAGGTTGCCGACGGGAAGGTCGATCGGATACTCCCCGTCGAAACACGCCCGGCACAGGCGGGTCTTCGGTTGCTCGGTCGCGGCGATCAGGCCGGGCAGCGAGACGTAACCGAGGGTGTCCGCACCGATGGAGCGCCGGATGCCCTCGTTGTCGAGACCGTTGGCGAGCAATTCGGCGCGGGTGGCGAAGTCGATGCCGTAGAAGCACGGCCAGGACACCGGCGGCGAGGAGATGCGGACGTGCACCTCCAGCGCGCCGGCCTCGCGGAGCATCCGGACGATCGCGCGCTGGGTGTTGCCGCGGACGATGGAGTCGTCCACCACGACCAGGCGCTTGCCGCGCACGTTCTGCCGCAGCGGGTTGAGCTTGAGTCGGATGCCCAGCTGACGCAGGGTCTGCGACGGCTGGATGAAGGTGCGCCCGACGTACGGGTTCTTCATCAGGCCGGCGCCGTAGGTGATGCCGGACTCCTCGGCGTAGCCGATCGCCGCCGGGGTGCCCGACTCGGGCACCGGGATGACCAGATCGGCCTCGACCGGGTGCTCCTTGGCCAACTGCCGACCGATCTGCACCCGGGCCGCGTGCACGTTACGACCGGCGATGGTGGCGTCCGGGCGGGCGATGTAGACGTACTCGAAGAGACAGCCCTTGGGCTCGGGGGCGGCGAACCGGCTGGACCGCAGCCCTTCGGCGTCGATCGCGATCAGCTCGCCGGGCTCGACCTCACGGACCACGCTGGCACCCACGATGTCCAGTGCCGCCGTCTCGCTGGCCACCACCCAGCCCCGCTCCAGCCGGCCGAGCACCAGCGGGCGTACGCCGTGCGGATCCCGCGCCGCGTAGAGGGTGGTCTCGTCCATGAAGACGAAGCTGAACGCACCCCGCAGCTGCGGCAGCACCTCCAGCGCGGCCGCCTCGACGGAGAGATCCGGTCGACTCGCCAGCAGCGCGGTCACCAGCGAGGTGTCGTTTGTCGAACCGTCAGCGGTCAGGCCGCGCTCGGTCACCTCGCGCTGCAGCTCGGCGGTGTTGACCAGGTTGCCGTTGTGCGCCAGTGCGATTGTCGTGCCGGAGCTGGTGGCACGGATGGTCGGCTGGGCGTTCTCCCAGGTCGACCCGCCGGTCGTCGAGTAACGGGTGTGGCCGATCGCGACATGGCCGCGCAGGCTGGCCAGCGTCGGCTCGTCGAAGACCTGGGCCACCAGGCCGAGATCCTTGTAAACCACCACGCCGGAGCCGTCACTTACCGCTATGCCGGCCGCCTCCTGCCCCCGGTGCTGCAACGCGTACAGCCCGAAATAGGTCAGGTTGGCAACCTCTTCCTCCGGCGCCCAGACACCGAAGACGCCACAAGCGTCCTGCGGGCCGGGTCGTTGGGGATCAAGGTCGTGGCTCAGCCGGCCGTCGCCTCGGGGCACCTGCCGCTCCCTCTTGCTGGTCTGGACTGGCCTCGCGGAAGCCGAAGGGCCTGCTCCGCGCTGATCGGCCGGGACCACACTGTCGCCTGACAGTGTACGCGAATCCGAGTCGGCACATACGGTCACGTTGTCACCGCTATAGGTCAGCCGAAACATGCGTCACTCCAGTTCGAGGGGCAGGTACGGGGAGATGTCGGCCCGCGTACCGCTCGCCCGTACGCGACCCTCCGTGACCGCCTGAGTCCATTCGAGTCGCCCGGTGGCCAATGCGAGCCAGGTTTCCGGATCCATCTCGACAGTGTTCGGTGGCGTACCGCGGGTGTGTCGCGGCCCGGGAACACACTGAACTGCACCGTAAGGTGGGACACGCACCTCCACCGATCGGCCGGGAGCGCGGTCCGCGAGGGTGGTCAACAGGGCCCTGACCGCCACCCGCAGGACCGACCGTTCGGGCGCGCGACTCTCATCGAGCGCCGCCATCACCGCCGCCACCGCGGCCGACTTATCGTACGGAGAGGACACGACGGGACGATACGGCCTCGTCTCGCCGCGCGCGACGCTGGCCCTGGGTCGCGCCGATCCGCCCCGACAAGGCATAGTTGCCGACGGCGTATTCGTACCGTGATGTTCCCCCGGCCCGGCACCCCGCCCGGCCACGGAAATCAGTCCGGAAGGCGGTGGACGTGTCAACACACCGACGAGCCTGGCAAAAGCGGGCCGGTGTGGTCGTGGCGCTGGTTGTGGGTGCCCTGCTCGCCGTCCCCGCCACACCCGCCCTCGCTGCCAACCCCGACGTAACGATCACCAATCTGCCCAACGGCAACCTCCAGGCCGGTCAGCAGACCTCGATGACGTTCAGCGTCAAGAACAACAACGAGGAGCCCACGACTTTCACCATCGCCGTCAGCACCTTCAACGGCCTCAGCTGCCAGGGCGAAGGGTGCAGCATCCCGGCTCGGCAGATCTCACCGGGTGAAGCGGTCCCGTTCACGGTGAACCTGGTCGCCGGTGACGTGCCGGCCGGTCAGGAGCGCTCCGGTCGAGTGCGGGTGTCCGCCCGCGCGGGCGGTGACCAGGGCGGCGACGAGCGCGACATGACCGTGCGGGGGCCTAACCCGCCGCCGACTACGCAGGCGCCGCAGACGGTGCGGTCGATTTCCGGCAAGGTGGTCAACCAGGCCGGTGACGGGGTGCCGAACGCGTACGTCCTGCTCAAGGACAGCGCGGGCAAGCAGTACGAGACCAACGCCAACAACGACGGCAACTTCCGCTTCACCGGCACCAGCGAGCGGCCCATCGCTCCGGGCCGGATCGACCTCGGCGCGAGCGCGAACAGCGTCCGCGAGGTCGTGAGCTTCACGGCGAACGCGGGTCAGAGTGTCACCGGGCAGCGGATCACCCTGGCGATCCAGGCCTCGAACAGCCCGACTCCGACCCCCACTGCCAGCGAATCGGCGGTGCCGACGGAGGACCCGTTCGACGACGAGCTCGCCGACGAGGTGGACGAGGCACCGGCCGAGTCCGCGGCGCCTCCGGCCCAGGCCAGCAACGAGGACTCCGGCGGCTTCGGCAACTGGCTGCTGGTCCTGCTCGGTGGCCTCTTCGTGGCCGTTGGTGTCGGCACCATCGTGCTGCTCTGGATGAAGCGCAAGGAGAACGACGACGCCGAGGTCGACGGGGATGAGCCTGCCGGTGCCCCCGCCGGCGCGGTTCCGGCGGCACGAGGCTCCTTCGCCGGCGCGGACGACCAGACCCGCGTGGTCAGCCGGGTCGGCAACACGCCTGACCCGACAATGGTCGCCGGTGCCGGGATCAGCAACGCGCCGACGATGATGCACCAGCCGATCGTCGACGACGTTCCCCCGGACCCGTACGGCGCGCCGCCCGCACCCTACGGCGCTGCGCCCGGTGCCGGGCAGGCCTGGTCGGGCGGTGGTTACGGCGACGAGCCCGGCGGCTACGGCGCATCCGGTTACGGCAACGCGCCGTCGTCGGGCAGCGGCTACGGCAGCAACCCTTCGTCGGGGGCGGGCTACGGCGGCCGTGACTACGGCGCAGGCAGCGCCGGGGCCGACTACCCGCCGGCCGGTGGCGCAGCCGGCTACGGCGAGCGGTACGACGAGCCGACCGGCCGCTACACCGGTGACGAGACCCGCTACCCGGCGCCCGCCGACCCGTACGCGACCGGGTTGTACCAGCCCGAGGCGGGCCAGGGCTACGGCAGTTCCGAGCCGACCGGCTACGGCCGGGGCGAACCGACCGGTGGCTACGGCCAGAGCGAGGCGACCGGCGGCTACGGCCAGGGCGCGCCCGCTGGTGGGTACGGGCAGGCCGAGCAGCCTGGCGGCTACGGCCAGGGCGGGTCGGCCGGCGGTTACGGTTCAACTGATCGGGACTACAACCGGGGCGAGCCGACCGGCAGCTACGGCAACGGCAGCGGGTACGGGCAGAGTGAGCCCGCCACCGGCTACGGACAGGGCGCGCCGGCCGGCGGATACTCCCCGAGCACGCCTGCCGGCGGTTACGGCCAGGGCGAGCCGACCGGCAGCTACGGTCGGACCGAACCCGTCGGCGGTTACGGCCAGAGCGAGCCGACCGGCGGTTACAGCCAGAGTGAGCCGACGGGTGGTTACGGGCAGACTGCCGAGCCGACGGGTGGCTACCCGCCGCAGACCGGTGGGTACGGACAATCCGCAGGCGGCTACGGCCAGACCGGTGGGTACGACGATCCCGGCCGCTACGGCCAGGGCGGCTACGGCGGCGGCTACGGCGGGCAGGAGCCCCCGCAGCAGCGCAGCGGCTACGACGGCGGTTACGACCAGAACAGCGGCGGGTACGGCCAGGAGCCGCCACGCCAGCGCGGAGGCTACGACAACGGCTACGAGCAGGGCGGCGCCTACGGCAGCGACCCGGCACAGGCCGGCCATGGCCGACCGGACAACGGCCCCGCGGAGCGCGGACGCCGGCTCGACTGGCTGGACGACTGACCAGACCCAGAGCAGGCGTAACGACAACGTGTGACGGGCGACCCACCGCAAGGGGGTCGCCCGTTCCGCGTGTACGTGTTGATCGGTCGGGCCCGGCCGGTCAGGCGGGTGTGAAGACGCCCTGTCGCAGCAGCGGCACCACGGCCGAGGTGTCGACCCGTACGGCGATCTCGACGTCCTCGGCGAAGCCACTCCCGATCAGTTCGCGGCCCGACACGGAACCCCGGATCGCCGCGGGTACGTCCGGGATGCTGGCCAGCGCCGCCAGTGCCACGGCC
Organism: Verrucosispora sp. ts21; assembly: GCF_002879555.1. NCBI lineage: Bacteria > Bacillati > Actinomycetota > Actinomycetes > Micromonosporales > Micromonosporaceae > Micromonospora > Verrucosispora sp. ts21. The sequence continues at coordinate 23,628 of NZ_PNOZ01000070.1, forward strand.
GCTTCGACGGAGAGGCCGCCGGTCACCCCGGACAGCGCGTCCAGCACGCTCGCCGCACCGAGTTGATCCTCCACCGACGGGCGCAGCGCGCCGTCCGGCCATTGTTCACCGGCGGCGATCACGCCGATCGGTTCGTTTGTCGAGCCGTACCCCTGGCTCAGCAGCCAGCGCCCGACGGCGCGTGCGTTACGCAGGTTGGCCGCGACCACCGGCAGGCCGGTGGCGCTGGCGGCGGCACTGATCGCCGAACCGTTCGGGGAGGGCAGCACCAGGTCGGAGACGACCGGTGCCCGGCTCAACGCGGCCGGTGACAGCGACCACGGATGTGCTGGCGTGACCTGCCGACGCCCGGCGGCGGGCACGGCACCGACCCGGCGCGCGTACTCGGCGGCCTGTTCTCCCCAGGGGAAGGGGTGGACGCGCATTCCGCGCCCGACCGCCACCTCGACGGTGGTGGTGAACGACAGCACGTCCACCACCACCAGTACCGCGCAGACGCGGCCGAGTTCCGCCGCCCCCGCGAGGCCCCAGTCGAAGCGGGCCCCGGATCCGGATTGAGCGTGAACGGACTCGGCCAACGCCTCAGCGCTCGTCGGCGGAGGTGTGCTCCTGTGGTGCGTCGGTTGCGATGTCCTGCTCGCCGGCTGCCTCGATCGGCTGCTGGCGAACCGGCGGTGCCGCCCGCTCGACCGGCCGGTCGTCCTCGGGCGTCTCGACGCCGTCGGACACAGCCTCCGCGTGCGGCTCGGCGTCCTCGACCGAGGGAATCGGGTCAGCCTCGACCGGTGCCTCGACCGCGTCCACCGGCGCGGCCTCGACCGCGCTGTCCTGCGCCGTCAGCTCGACCGGCTGGACGCCACCGAACAGCGCCGGCAGCGTGGCGCTGTGCGCCTCACGCAGCTCGTCCAGGCCGATGCGGAACTGGCCGTGCACCTCCAGCGCGCCGCCCGTGGAATCGGTGACGCCGATGAGCTCCCATGGCACGCCGTGCTCGGCGCAGAGTGCGGTGAACGCCTTCTCGTGGCCGCGAGGCACCGAGACCAGCACCCGACCGGCGGACTCGCTGAACAGGAAGACGAAGGGCATCGAGGTGCCCTCGAAGCGCTCCGGCACCGCGATCCTCGCCCCGACGCCGTAGCGCAGGCAGGACTCCACCAGGCTCTGCGCGAGCCCACCGTCGGAGAGGTCGTGCGCCGAGCTGACGTGGCCGACCCGCGCGGCGGCGGCCAGCAGCTCGCCGAGCTGCTTCTCCCGGGCCAGGTCGACCTGCGGGGGTACGCCACCGAGGTGCTGGTGGGTCACCCAGGCCCATTCCGAGCCGGAGAGTTCCACGTGCGTCTCGCCGAGCAGGAAGAGCTGGTCGTGGTCGCCGCTGGGCCGCGGGACGAAGCCCATCGCCACCCGCTCGGCGACGTTGTCCAGGACGCCGAGCACACCGACGACCGGCGTCGGGTGGATCGCCGCCGCCCCGGTCTGGTTGTAGAAGCTGACGTTTCCGCCGGTGACCGGGATGCCCAGCTCCGCGCAGCCGTCGGCGAGGCCACGAACCGCCTCGGCGAACTGCCACATCACGCCCGGGTCCTCGGGGGAGCCGAAGTTCAGGCAGTCGGTGACCGCGATCGGCGTCGCCCCGGTGACCACCACGTTGCGGTACGCCTCGGCCAGCGCCAGCTTGGCACCGTGGTACGGGTCGAGCCGGGCGTACCGGCCGTTGCCGTCGACCGAGAGCGCCACGCCCAGGCCGGTCCGCTCGTCGATCCGGATCACGCCGGAGTCCTCCGGCTGGGCGAGCACGGTGTTGCCCAGCACGTAGCGGTCGTACTGCTCGGTGACCCAGGTCTTGTCGCACAGGTTCGGCGAGGCGATCATGCGCAGCACGGTCTCGCGCAGCGCGTCCGGGTCGCTCGGCCGGGGCAGCGTCTCGGCCCGGTCGGCCTGGAGCAGGATCAGGTCGGCCGGCTCCCGCATCGGGCGGGCGTAGACCGGCCCGTCGTCCACCAGCGAACCCGGCGGCACGTCGACCACCAGCTGGTCACGCCAGGTGATCAGCAGTCGGCCCGGCTGGCCGTCCGGCTCCGGAGCGGTGACCTCACCGATCGCGGTGGCCAGCACGCCCCACTTCTCGCAGGTCTTGAGGACCGTTTCGAGCTTGGCCGGCTCGACGACCAGGAGCATCCGCTCCTGCGACTCGCTGGCCAGGATCTCGTGCGGGTCCATCGAGGGCTCGCGCAGCGGCACCCGCTCCAGCCAGACCCGCATGCCGGTGCCGGCCGCCGCGGCGGTCTCGGTGAGCGCGCAGGTGAGCCCGGCACCGCCGAGGTCCTGGATGCCGGCGACGAGTTCGGCGTCGTACAGCTCCAGGCATGCCTCGATCAGCAGCTTCTCGGTGAACGGGTCACCGACCTGCACGGACGGGCGGCGCTGCTCGCTGCCCTCGGTGAAGGTCGCACTGGCCAGCACCGACACACCGCCGATGCCGTCACGGCCGGTCTTGGCACCCATCAGCACCACGACGTTGCCGGGGCCGACGGCGGCCTTGTTCTGCAGGCGGCTCACCGGCAGCACGCCGAGGCAGAGCGCGTTGACCAGCGGGTTGCCCTGGTAGCAGGGGTCGAAGACCACCTCGCCGCCGATGTTGGGCAGGCCGAGGCAGTTGCCGTACCCGCCGACGCCTGCGACCACGCCGGGCAGCACCCGGGCGGTGTCGGGGTGGTCGGCCGCGCCGAAGCGCAGCGGGTCCATCACGGCGACCGGGCGGGCGCCCATGGCGAGGATGTCCCGGACGATGCCGCCGACGCCGGTCGCCGCGCCCTGGTACGGCTCGACGAAGCTCGGGTGGTTGTGCGACTCGACCTTGAAGGTCACCGCCAGTTCGTCGGAGACCCGCACCACACCGGCGTTCTCGCCGATGCCGGCGAGCAGCCGGTCACTCGGCGGGGCCTTCTCGCCGAACTGGCGCAGGTGCACCTTGCTCGACTTGTAGGAGCAGTGCTCGCTCCACATGATCGAGTACATCGCCAGCTCGGACTGGGTGGGCCGGCGGCCCAGGATGTGCCGGATACGGTCGTACTCGTCGTCCCGGAGCCCCAGTTCGGCGTACGGCTGGAGTTCTTCCGGGGTGCCCTCGGCGCGCGGCACGGTGTCCACCCGGTCCGCCCAGTCGGCCTGCCCGGCCGACGCGGCCGGATATGGCTGGACCGGCTGTGCCGGCGTGGCCGGGACTGCCTCCGGGGTGTCCCGTACCGGGTCCGGATGCGTAGTCATGACCTCTCCTCGTTGCGCTCGCCGCCGTACGGGCGGGTGAGCCGACCGATGATCCCGACGCGGACGGTCACGCCGGCGCCCCCACCAGGTGCTTGAGCACCGAGGTGAAGAAGCCGAGGCCGTCGAGGGAGGGGCCGGTGAGCGCCTCCACCGCGTGCTCGGGATGCGGCATGATGCCGACCACGTTGCCGGCCGGGTTGGTGATGGCCGCGATGTCCCGCTGGGAGCCGTTCGGGTTGACGCCGACGTAGCGGGCGACGACCCGACCCTCGGCTTCGAGGGCGTCAAGCGTCGCGGGGTCGGCGACGTAGCAACCCTCGCCGTTCTTGACCGGGATCAGCACCTCCTGGCCGGGCTGGAAGACGTTCGTCCAGGCGGTGCCCGCCGACTCGATGCGCAGGATCTGGTCGCGGTTGCGGAAGTGCAGGTGCTGGTTGCGGGTGAGCGCGCCGGGCAGCAGGTGGGCCTCGCAGAGGATCTGGAAGCCGTTGCAGATGCCGAGCACGGGCAGGCCGCCGGCAGCGGCGTCGACGATGGTCTCCATCACCGGGGCGAACCTGGCGATGGCCCCGCAGCGCAGGTAGTCACCGTAGGAGAAGCCGCCGGGCAGGACTACCGCGTCCACCCCGTGCAGCTCCGGGTCACCGTGCCACAGGCGTACGGGCTGGGCGCCCGCGATGCGGACAGCCCGGGCGGCGTCCCCGTCGTCGAGCGAGCCGGGGAAGGTCACCACACCGACCCGCGCGGTCACGACCGGGCTTCCGCGGGCTCGTCGGCCTCGACCAGGTGGACGGTGAAGTCCTCGATGACCGGGTTGGCGAGCAGCTTGTCGGCGATCTCCCGGGCCCGGTCCAGGTCCGGTTCACCGGTGAAATCGATCTCGATGCGCCGACCGATCCGCACCGAGGCGACATCGTTGACACCGAGCCGGGGCAGCGCGTTTGCGACGGCCTGGCCCTGCGGATCGAGGATCTCGGGCTTGAGCATGACGTCGACGACGACGCGAGGCACTGGGCACTCCTGACTGTGTACGCAGTTGGGTGCCGACCCACAACGGGCGAGCGCAGCCAGCCTACCTGGCAGATGTCGCACCGGACGCACCGGTGGGAGGGCGTCGAGGCGCCACTCGCGGCCACCCGCCTGGCCCTGTCGAGAACGATACGGGTTCGTTGCTGTCCCGATACGGCATTGTTGCCCGATCTCCCGGCGGGTCGCGTAACGCACGGGTCGGCAGGTCTTGGCCGAAGGTGGACACCGAGCACGACTGGGCCCGACATCGGACTGTTACATCGACTTGTTTGAATGAACCTCTTGTGAAACACCTCACCCAGCCCTACGGTACATCGTCAGACGTCGATTTATCGGTGTCGCGGTGACGGACCACCCCCGCCCGTCACCGCAGGTCGACCCGGCCACCCGGGTCCCGCGATCCCCGAAGGAGCCCTACCGATGCGCATCCGATCCCTGCTCGCGGTCCTCGCCACAGCCCTGGCCGGCGTGCTCGGCGCCAGCTCCGGCGCTGTCGCCGCGCCGGTTGGCCCGTACATCATCGGCGGCGGAACCGTCTCCTCCGCGCCGTGGGCCGCGGCGGTGTTCAGCAACGGCTCGTTCACCTGCTCCGGCACGATCATCGCCCCGCAGTGGGTGCTGACCGCCCGGCACTGCCTCGGCGGCACCATGTCCGTGCGGGTCGGCAGCGTCTACCACGGCTCCGGCGGCGTCACCCGCACCGTCAGCGCCACCTACGGCCGCTACGACCTGGCCCTGATGCGCCTGTCCAGCTCGGTGAGCACCAGCTACGTCACGCTGGCCAGCAGCAACCCGCCGGTCAACTCGACAAACACCATCTACGGCTGGGGCATGACCTGCTACAGCGGCTGCGGGGCTTCTCCCCAGCTGAAGACCGCGTCGGTCCGGGTGACCAGCACCAACGTCACCGACGCGTACGGCGGGCAGGCGATCCGCAGCACCCGGATCAACGGCAACGCCTGGCGGGGCGACTCGGGCGGCCCGCAGTTCTACAACGGTGCCCAGGTCGGCGTCGCCTCCACCGCCGACGGCCAGAGCATCCAGAACTACGGCAGTGTGGCCTTCAACCGGGCCTGGATCACCTCGGTGGCCGGTGTCTGACCGAAAGCGTCCGATGCGGCGCGGAAGGTGGGCAACGCGCCCGCCGTCCGCGCCGCGCTGTTTTGCAGCATCCGAGCAGGTGAACAGGGCTCACGTTGCCGGAGGTCAACGCCTGCCAGCATCGAAAACGTGCTGGTCGTGACGACGGATCAACTTCCCGGCTACGAGATCCGCCAGATCCTCGGCGAGGTGGTCTCCTCGATGGCCAGGACCCGCAACCCGTACCGCGAGGGCGTGAAGAACCTCCGTGGTGGCGCGTACGACCCGATGGCGCCGGACAACCTCACCCGGTGGCGTACCGACTCGGTGGCCCGGCTCGGCGAGGAGGCCCGCCGGCTCGGCGCGAACGCCGTGGTGGGGATGCGGTTCGACAGCCGGGACTGCGGCGAGATGTGGATGGAGATCTGCGCCTACGGCACCGCCGTCATCGTGGCACCCAAGGTCCCCGACGTCATGCCCCCCGACCAGCCGCTCATCGCCGCCGAAACCGCAAACGACCCGTCCTTCGCCAGCACTCCCGGCGGCATCGCCGAACCCGCCAGCGCCCCCAACCTCAGCTCCGCCCCCGAAACCCCCACCCGCGACAGCTAGCTCCACCCCACCCC
>NZ_PNOZ01000071.1:0-28555 GCF_002879555.1 Verrucosispora sp. ts21
TTAGGGGTGGGTGGGGCGGGTGGGGAGGACGAGGGGGCCGTGGGGGCCGGGGATGACGGTGACGTGGGCGCGGTAGTGGTGGGAGAGGAGGTCTTCGGTCAGGACCTGGTCGGGGGTGCCGGTGGCGGCGACGCGGCCGTTCGCGAGCAGCACCATGCGGTCGGCGTACTCGCCGGCGATGGAGAGGTCGTGCATGGTGGCCAGTACGGTCAGGCCCTCGGTACGGCGCAACTGGTCGACCAGTTCCAGCACCTCCTGCTGGTGGCCGATGTCCAGCGCGCTGGTCGGCTCGTCGAGCAGCAGCAGGGTGGCACCCTGGGCCAACGCCCGAGCGAGGAAGACCCGCTGGCGTTCCCCGCCGGAGAGGGTGGCCAGTTCGCGGCCGTGGAACCCGTCGAGGTCCAGCCGGTCCAGCAGTTCGTGCACGACGGCCAGGTCGGTGGCGGACTCCCGCCCCAGCGGCGGGATGTACGGGTTACGGCCGAGCAGCACGTAGTCGAGCACCGCCATCCCGGGCGGTACGACCGGGGACTGGGCCACCGTGGCCACCACCCGGGCCCGTTCCCGGCGGCGCAGGTCGCGCAGCGGCGTACCGAAGAGGCGGACCGCGTCCGGTGCGGACAGCAGGCCGCCGACGGCGCGCAGCAGGGTCGACTTGCCGGCGCCGTTCGGACCGATCACGGTGACCCACTCGCCGGAGCGCACGGTCAGGTCGATGCCGGCGAGGATGGGCACTCCGTCGAGTTTGACCTGAAGATCACGCACCTCGACGGCAGGCACCTCGGCGGGGGGCCCGACGACGGGCACCTCGGGCGGCGTCATGTCAGCACCCTTCGGGCGGTACGCAGCACGAGGACGAAGAACGGCCCGCCGAGCAGCGCGGTGACCACCCCGATCGGGATCTCCTGCGGCGCGGCGGCGGTCCGGGCCACCACGTCGGTCAGGGCCAGGAAGGCCCCGCCGAACAGCAGCGACAGCGGAAGGATCACCCGGTAGCTCGACCCGGCCAGCATCCGTACGGTGTGCGGCACGATGATGCCGACGAAGCCGATCAGGCCGGAGGCCGAGACCGCGGCGGCGGTGCCCAGCGAGGCGGCGGCGATCAGCAGGTACCGCGACCGCTGCGGGTGCAGGCCGAGGCTGGCCGCCTCGTCGTCACCGACCGAGAGCACGTCCAACTCCCGCCGGTGCAGCAGCACGATCACAGTGGTGATCAGGAAGTACGGCAGGACCAGCCGGACGTCCTGCCAGCCGGCGGTGGCCAGCCGCCCGAGCAGCCAGGAGTAGACGGCCTGGATGCTGTCCGCGTTGCGTTGCAGCAGGTACGTCTGCCCGGCGGAGAGGAACGCGGAGACGGCCACCCCGGCCAGGATCAGCGCGGCCGGCGAACGACTGCGCCCACCGGCCGCACCGAGCAGGTACGTCATGATCACCGCACCGAGCGAGCCGACGAAAGCGGCAAGCGGAATGGTGGGCGGCAGACCGGTCAGCGCACCGCTCGCACCGACGCCACCGATGGTCAGTACGACGGTGACCGCCAGCCCCGCCCCCGCGGCCACCCCGAGCAGGTACGGGTCGGCCAGCGGGTTGCGGAACACCCCCTGGTAGGCACCGCCGGCCAGGGCCAGCAGCCCGCCGACCAGCAGTCCGAGCACCACCCGGGGCAACCGCAGCTCGGTGACGATGGCGACTTCCCGCTCAGTCAGTCCACTGTCGACGTGCACGCCGGGCAGCAGGTTGAGCAGTTCGAGCGCGACACTGCCGGGGGGCAGGCTGACCGGGCCGAGCGAGACACCGGCGACGACCGCGACGAGTACGGCGACGACACCGGCGGCGAGCCAACGTTTCCGCAGGCCCGCCGGCCGGGCCGCCGGCGACAGGGAGGGGCCCCTTTTCAAGGCTTGACGCATGGGAAGGGTCCCCTGTCAACGCCTGCCGTTCGTCACTTCTCGGCCTTGGTGGTGGCGTCCACGATGGTGCGCAGCAGGTCCACCACGCGCGGGCCCCAGCGGGAGGCGATGTCGTCGTCGAGCTCCACGATCTGGCCGTCGCGTACGGCGTTGATGTCCGCCCAGCCGCTGCGCGCCGAGACCGTGGCGAGGCTCTGCTGGCAGCACTTGACGTCGGAGAGGAAGACGAAGTCCGGGTTGGCCGCGACGATCATCTCCTGGGAGAGCTGCGGGTAGCCGCCGCTCCTGCCGTCCGCGTCGGCCGCGTCGGCGATGTTCTCCAGGCCGGCGAGGGAGTAGATCGAGCCGATGAAGGTGTTGCTGGTGACGGTGTACAGCTCCGGGCCCAGCTCGTGGAAGTAGGTGGGTGCCTGAACCCGCTGCGGCACCTCGGCCACGATCTTCGCGATGTCGTCCTTCATCCGCTGCACCACGTCGGCGCCGGCGGTGGCGTTGCCGGTGAGCACACCCAGGTCGGTGATCTGCTGGTACGTGTCGTCGAGCGTCTGCGCCGCGGGGGTCAGGTAGACCGGGATCTTCAACGCCGCCAACTGGTCGACGATCTTGTTCCGGTCGTCGCTGAGCACCACCAGGTCAGGGTTCTTCGCGGCGATCGCCTCGGCGTTGGGCTGGTAGCCGGACAGCTCCGTCTTCGGTGCGTCGGCCGGGTGGTTGGACTGGTCGTCGACCGCGACGACCTGCGGGCCGGCACCGACCGCGAAGAGCATCTCGGTGGCCGTCGGCGCCAGCGAGATGATCTTCTCGGGGCGCTGGTCCAGCGTCAGCGACCCGACGGTGACGGGAAAGGCGCCGCCGGTCGGGCTGCCGCTGGCCGTGGGGGTCTCGGTGGTCTTCTCGGCGCAGGCACCGAGCGCCAGTGCGGCCACCGCGAGGGTGGCGGCGAGAATCCGGGGGGTACGTCTGAACATCGGTCCTCCTGTCGGTCGAGGAGTGTGGTGCTTCGCCGACAGGGAGCCACAGGCACCCGTGGGCGAGGCGCCCTTCCTCGAGAGCGCGTGTCGCGACCGCGCCACAGGCGACCTGGCTCGTCCCCCGCTCGGGGGCATCACAGTTGCGGGACAGCGCCGGTTTCACACCGACTTCGCTGTGGCGGGTCGGTAGAACCGTAGCGCACGCCCGGTGGCCGCCCCGCCGAGCCGGGGGACGGCCACGTGGGTCGACTCGACGCCGAGCCGACCCACGCATCTGGTACCCGAGTCACTTCCTGAAGACGGGGCCCCGCGCGAGGGGGGTGTGACGGGGCCCCGTCGGCTCAGGAGGCGGTGATGGTGACGTTGTCCACAGCCGCTTCGACCAGGCTCGCCGTGGAGGCGTCCGCCGCCTCCACCAGGATCCGGATCGACTGCCCGGCGTACGGGGTGAGGTTGAGGCTGGAGGTGGTCCAGGCGCCGTTGCGGTTGCTGGCCGCCCCGGCCTGGCTGAGCAGGGTGGTGGTGCCGCCGTTGTGCACCACGCTGACCCGGAGGTAGTCGGCCGAGGACGAGTTCGAGCCGTGGGCCAGGTACCACGCCAGCGACAGCGTCAACGTGCCGCTCGACGGCAGGGTGATCGCCGGGGAGCGGGCGCTCGTCACGCCGCCGTCGACGTCGTAGTCACCGGCTGCGGAACCGGCCAACCGACCGGTCACCAGGTCGTTGCTGCCGGCGTACGGGGTGAGCTGCTTGGCCCCGCTGGAGTTGGTGGCCTGGGCGGCACCCCGCTCCCACTGGCCCGAGGTCGCGGTGTCGGTGCCGTTGGGGTTGATCGTCCAGCCGGTGTTGGTCTCGAAGGTGTCCGACCAGACCGTCGTACCGCCGCTGCCACCACCGCAGTACTGGGCCTGCTTGTTGATCGCCCGGTACGGGCAGTCGGCGTACTCGGCGAGGATGAGCACCGCCTCACGGTTGCGCGTGGTCTGCTGCGGGATCACCTCGTCGGGCGGGTAGAAGCCGCCGCCGGAGGCCGAGCGCGGGTACAGCTCGAAGGTGTACGCCCAGATGCCGTGCACCGCCCACATCCAGTCGATGCTGCTGCCGTCGGTGATGTACAGGTCACTTGACTGCTGGGGGGTGAAGTTGTTTGTCGCGGCCATCTGCCGACCGATGGTGGCGAAGGTGTTGTACTGGTCGGCGTTCATCCCGGTGGCGGTGTCGTTGTACGTGTACCCGTACGGCCAGAGCACCAGCTCGGAGTAGGTGTGGAAGTCGATGTTGGCCTTGATCTGCTGGACTCCACCGACGACCCGGCTGTTGACGAAGTTGCGCAGCGCCTGCGTCTCCGGCGCGGAGAAGGCCGAGGGACCCCGGTAGGTGTCCGAGGAGGTCGAGCTGGAGGAACCGCCGCAGCAGCCCCAGTTGTAGCTCCAGTTGCGGTTGAGGTCCGTGCCGACGTACGACGATCCGCTGTTGGGTTGGCGGTTCTTGCGCCAGGACCGGTAGGAGCCGGTGGCGATGTCGTACTCGCTGCCGTCCGGGTTGACCGACGGCACGATCCAGATCTCCCGGTTGTTGACCAGGTTGGTGATCCGGGAGTCGGAGCCGTAGCTGTCCGTGAAGAGGTTCATCAGGTAGATGGCCATCTCGACGGTCAGGTGCTCACGGGCGTGCTGCTGTGAGTTGAACAGGATCTCCGGCTCGTTCTCGTCAGTGGCGACGTTGTCGGAGATCTTGATCGCGACCAGGTCCCGGCCCTCGTACGAGGTGCCGATGCTGATCTTGCGGGCGATCGCCGGATGGTCCGCGACGACCTTGTTGACCACGGCGACCATCTCGGCGTAGTCGTGGTAGTTGGCGTCGGCCGGCGGGAAGGCCAGGGCACCGACGTCCCCGTGGTCATGCCCACGGTCCGTCGGCGGCGCGGCGATCGGCTCCAACGTGAAGCCGAGCCGGGTGATCGCGGCAGCCTCGGCGCGGGTGGCCGAGATGTGCAGCACCCCGTGCTCCGAGTAGTCGATCGCGGCACCGGTGCGGGCGACCGCGGTGCGGTCGGCCAGCGTACGCGGGCCGAGCACCCGGTAGGGCGCGGCAGCCGGCTGTTCATCCCGGTCCGGTGCGGGTCGAGCGGAGACCGGTGGTGCGGAGAGTGCGAGCAGGCCGAGACCGGCGGCGACGATCATCGCCAGCGTCCGGCGGACAGGGTTGGATCGGAAGGCCATGGACAACCTCCTGGAGGCGCGGGGTTTCCCGCTCGGTAGCGGCCAGCCCACCACCGGTCACATGGTCATATCAACATCGGTCGCTGTTCCGCCCATCCCAACCTGATCCTCACGTCGGCAACATGGTTCCGCCGACGGATGCTCGGCGGAGCCGAGCGCCTGCTCAGGCCGACGGACCGCGCCCGGAATCGGAGCCGCCCGGCTGCTCGGTCGACGAACCGGACTCGCCGGTCGAGGTGCCGGCGCCACCGGTGGCCTGGTCGTCGCCGGCCAGCGCGGAGCGCAGTTGCTCCTTCTCGGTACGACGTCGTTCGGCGGCCGCGGCCATCTCCTCGGCCATCTCGTCACGCCAGCCCTTGAGCAGGAAGAACGACAGAGCGGCGGAGAACAGCAGCGCCACGATCAGCTTCAGGAAGATGTCGATGTCGACAGGCCAGAGGGCCGCCACCACGACCGCGAACAACCCGACCCGGCCGAGTGTGTACTTGACCGCCGCACTCACGTTCATCCACTCCGCTCGTTCACGTCGCCATGTGCGTTCCGACCAGCCCACTCCGGGCGGTCCGTCCGACCCGGATCAGCTCGTCCGGTTGACCAACCAGCGCACGCCGGGGAACCAGACCAGCGCGTAGACCACGGTGAAGGTCACCGCGGCCAACCCGCCGGACGCCAGCGGCGGCAGCCCGGTCGCGAGCCCGGCCACCAGCAGCCCGGACACCACCGCCACCGCGACGGCCACCAACGCGGCCACCACCCGGGGGGCACCGAAGTCCCAGGACCGGAATTCCTCCCAGAAGAGCCAGGCGGGCAGGATCACCGCGAGCCAGCCGTTGGCCTGGCCGAAATCACCGGCCCCGAACCAGGCGAAGGCCCCGTCGAAGAGCACCAGCACCAGCATCCCGATGACCGCACCGGCCAGCGCCACGCCGATCAGGTCACCCAGGTACTGGATGCGCCCCTCGGCGTCCCGCCGGGGAAAGGTGCTCTGCTGCTCGCTCATCTCCCCGAGAAGGGTACGCGAGCCGGGTCGGCGCCCTCGCGCTGGCCAGCGCGAGGGCGTCTGCCGACGCGTCGAGAGGTCAGGCCCAGACCTGCTGCGGCTCGGCCCGACGCTGCGCCAGGGTCGGCGCGGCATCGTACTCGCGGACCACCTCGTAGCGGGTGTTGCGCTCCATCGGGCGGAAGCCGGCGTCCCAGATCAGGTGCAGCAGGTCGTCGCGGTGCATGGTGTTCGGCGTGCCGTACGAGTCGGCGTCGTGGGTGATCTTGTATTCCACGACGGAGCCGTCCAGGTCGTCCACGCCGAAGTTGAGCGACATCTGGGCCACCGAGAGCCCGTGCATCACCCAGAAGCACTTGACGTGCGGGACGTTGTCGAACAGCAGCCGGGAGACCGCGAAGGTCTTCAGCGACTCGGCCGGCGAGGCCATCGTGGTGCGGGCCTGGATCCGGTTACGGATCTTGCCGTCCGCCGAGTCCACGAAGTCGTGCTGGTAGCGCAGCGGGATGAAGACCTGGAAGCCGCCGGTCTCGTCCTGCAACTCGCGCAGCCGCAGCACGTGGTCGACCCGGTGCCGGGGCTCCTCGATGTGGCCGTAGAGCATCGTCGACGGCGTCTTCATGCCCTTGCTGTGGGCCAGCCGGTGGATCCGCGACCAGTCCTCCCAGTGGCAGGCGTGGTCGACGATGTGCTGCCGGATCTCCCAGTCGAAGATCTCCGCGCCGCCGCCGGTCAGCGACTCCAGGCCGGCGTCCATCAACTCGTCCAGGATCTCGTCGGCGCTCAGCCCGCTGATCTTCTCGAACCACTGCACCTCGGTGGCGGTGAACGCCTTGAGGTTGACCTTCGGCAGCGCGGCCTTCAGCTCACGCAGCACCTTGGGGTAGTAACGCCAGGGCAGGGTCGGGTGCAGGCCGTTGACGATGTGCAACTCGGTGAGCTGCTCGTCCTCCATCTCCTTGGCCTTGCGGACCGCCTCGTCGATGCGCATCGTGTACGCGTCCTTCTCGCCCGGCTTGCGCTGGAACGAGCAGTACGCGCAGCTCGCGCTGCACACGTTTGTCAGGTTGAGGTGCCGGTTGACGTTGAACATGACCCGGTCACCGTTGAGCTCGGTGCGCTTGTGGTGGGCCAGCCGCCCCAGCCAGGTCAGATCGTCACTGGCGTAGAGGGCGATGCCGTCCTCCCGGGTCAGTCGCTCTCCCGCGTACACCTTCGCTTCGAGCTCACGCTTGAGTCCGGCGTCCATCGAAAGCCCCGTCCCCTCCCAGTGCGGTCACGACCGGACCCCGGTCGCAATCCAGAGCCTACGTCGGGCACCCGGGCAGCTCACAGCGCCCTCTGCCGGACACCACACCGCTAATCGGACTCTCAGGCTTCTGTGACCCGCTCAGACATCGACACCGTCGTACCGGTGAGGTAAGACAGGGTGGGGGACGACACACCCTGGTACCGTCCCCGATCCACCGCGTCCGCACCACGACGCGGTTGCAGCACCACCGGACGAGGAGCGCAATGGTCGACAGCGGGCACGGGCGACGGCAGCGGCGACGACCTCCGGTGATCTCACCGGTGCTTCGGCCGATGCTCTGGTCTGCGCTGCTCAGCGCCGTCGCCACCACAGTCCTCGCCGCACCGGCGTACGCCGAGCCGGGCGTGCCCGTCACGGTGCCCGACACCGGTTCCCGCCCGGTGGTCACCGGCCCGCTGCAACTGCCCGGCGGCGCTCCGGCGAGCGTCCCGCCCGGTGTGATTCCCACGACCTCCTCGCCCGGTGCCAGCGCCCTCGAGCAGCAGATCAACGCCGCCGAGGCCCGGATCGGTGAGCTGGGCACCCAGCTACTCGACCTCAAGCAGCAGCTCACCGAGGCCGACACTCAACTGGCGACCGCGGCACGCGACCTGGAGTTCGCCGAGGCCGCGCTGCTACAGGCACAGCAGCGGGCCGACCAGGCCGCCGCCCAGGCGATCAAGGTCGACGCGGCCCTGCCCACCGCCGGGTTCGCTGCCGACCTGCTCGAACTGGACCTGCTCCGGCGGGTCAACCGCGGCGAACGGGCTGAGCACGACACCGCGCCGGCCGCCGGTGAGCTGGCCCGCGCGCAAACCGACGCACAGGTCGCGACGCAGGCGCACACGGCGGCCGAGTCCCGGCTGCGCGGCGTCCAGGAGCAGCACACCGCGACTGAGAAGGCGCTGCGCGACGAAGAAGCCAAGCTGGTCAAGCTGCGCGAGCAGAACGCCACCCAGCTGGTCGAGCTGGCCCGCCAGCAGGAACGCGCCGAGCAGCAACTGGGTGGCGACTACCCGACCCAGTCGGCGGACGGGCTGGTCGCGCATCCCACCGCGCTTGCCGCCCTCGCGTACGCGCGTCGGCAACTGGGCGACCCGTACGTCTGGGGGGCCACCGGGCCCAACTCGTTCGACTGCTCGGGTCTGGTCTGGTCGGCGTACCGGTCGGCGGGTTACTACAAGCTGCCCCGGGTCGCCCGCGACCAGTACTACGCGACCAGGTCCCGCACCGTGTCGCGGTCCGCGCTGCTCCCCGGCGACCTGCTCTTCTTCGCCAGCGGCAGCAGTTGGCGGACGATCCACCACATGGGGATGTACGTCGGCAACGGCAAGATGATCCATGCGCCGACCAGCGGTGACGTGGTGAAGATCTCGACGGTGCGCTGGTCCCGGCTCTACGCCGCGACGCGGGTGGTCGGTGCGGTGCCGGCTCCGTCGGTCACCCCCACACCGACGCCGACGCCCACACCGAAGCCCACCCCGACGACGCCGAAGCCGACGCCCACCACGCCGAAGCCGACGCCGACCACGCCACGGCCCACCCCGACGACGCCTTCGCCGACGCCGAACCCCACGCCCACCCCGTCGGACACTCCGTCGCCCTCCGCCACGCCACCGGGCACCACCACACCGACGCCCACGCAGACGTCGTCGGGTACGCCCGGCGACAGCGACGGCGGCGACGACACCAGCCCGACCACGGCGGCGAGCAGCCTCGCTCCGGAGGAGAGCGTTTCGGCCACCCCGTCGGCGGTGGGCGGGCGCTGAGGCAGCTAAGTCCCGACCCACCGATCGACACCCGGCCGGCACCGTACGGCCTCACTCGGAACACTGTGGGCACTCCGGCTGTGCCATCCCGCCGGAATGTGGCACGGTGTCACTCAGGCACTCCCGGTCGCGTTGCGGATCCGGGTGCGAGCGTGGCGCGGAGGCACGGATGAGCGAGCACGAGGTTCCGGCGACAGCCGACTCTGGATCGACTCCCCCCGCCTCCACCACACCGGCCTCCGATGCCGCATCGGCCCCCGCCGTCCCCATCACCGAGTCGGCCCCGGGCGTCGCGCCCAGCCCCGCAGCCGGACGGCTGGCCTCGGCCAACCAGCCTGCGGTGGGACGGGCGGGTGTCCCCCGGCCGGCCAGCAGGGAACCCGCCCCACCAGTAGGTACCGCACCCACGTCGCCGGCCGGCCCGACCGGACCCGCGCTACCGGCCGCCGCAACCGGCCTCGCGTCACCTCCCGGCGCAGCCAGCCCCGCATCGCCTCCTGGCGCAGCCGGGCTCGCGTCGCAGCCTGGCGCAGCCGGGCTCGCGTCGCCTGCTGGCGCCGGCAGGGTGGGTGGACCGGTGCGGGCCAGCGTCCGGGTGCCGGGAATGAGCCGGGTGAGCGTCGACGAGGCGCAGGCCGCCGGTGCCGGCGGCAGGGCCTCCGGGGTGTACCGGTCCACGCCGGTCAGCCCCGAGCCGCCGGAGCCCGCCCAACCCCCGGAACCAGCCCAACCGCCAACCCCGCCGACGCCCGAGCCGGAGCCCGCGCCACGTCCGCCAGCACCGGTTCCACCGACACCAATCCCACCCGCGCCGCCGTCCCCCGCACCACCGGTGCCGGGGCCACCCGCGCCGCCATCTCCGACCCCGCCGGTACCGGGTCCACCGGCGCCGCCGTCACCGACCCCGCCGGTACCGGGTCCACCCGTGCCGCCGGCACCACCGATACCGGGTCCGCCCGCGCCGCCGGTTCCGGGTCCGCCCGTGCCCCCGCCGCCGGCACCGGGTCCGCCTGTGCCGTATCCGCCGGGGCCGGTGCCTGCGCCACCTCCCGCACCCCGGCCCTCGCCGCCACTGCCGGGACCGCCGACGCCACCGCCGACTCCGCCGATGCCGGCACCACCGCCCCCGCCGGGTCCGATGCCCGCGCCACCGTTCCCGCCCCCACCCGCATCCAGCGCGAGCGTGTCGTCGGGGTCGGCTTCGGTACCAGCCGGGCGGGTCACCGGAACGGCTCCGGGGGCGTCGAACCGGGCCGGCGTCACCACCGGCCCGGAATCCGCCGGTGCGGCGCCTTTCGTGCCGGCCCCTGCGCTGCCGGTCTGGCCACCACCGGTCACCCCCACCGGACGCCGGGACGAGCCTGCCCCGAGTTCACCGGGAGCGGCACCTCGGCAGTCGACCCGCCCGGGTCTGCTGCCGGCCGCTGCCCCCGCCGTGGAGCCGGGCGGCTCCATCGCGGGGCCCCCGTTTGCGGGCGGCTCCGTCGCCGGGTCGCCGGCATCGGGCCCCTCGGTCGCGGGGTCTGCGGCTACGGCCGGATCCGTCGGGGGGTCCCCGACAGCAGGCGGACCCCTGGCAGGGTCTCCGACAACAAGCGGACCCCTCGCAGGGTCCTCGACAGAAAGCGGACCCCTGGCAGGGTCCTCGGTTGCAGGCGGCGCGCCGGCTGCGCCGCGGACCGGCGACGCGGATCTGAGTTCCTACTACGCCGGTGGCTCGGGCTCCGCAACGGTGGCCTTCCCGGCCGGTGAAGCGGACAATTCAGGCTCGCTGACCGGGCACATCCTGGCTCAGGGCTGGGCGGACAACGGCACCGAACGCTCCAGCAGCACCACTCGGGTGGTGATCGTGATGGCGGTCGCCCTGGCACTGCTCGTGGCGATCAGTGTGCTGGTCGTACTGGTCGCGAACAATGCGCTCAGCGGCCTGCTGGAGTGACGACGATCGGTGGATCGACGGGTGAAACCGCCCACTACCCCCCGCCGACGCGGGTGGCGGCTCGCCGTTCGCCGTACACTTGGGGCTGATCACTGACCCGGCGCGCTACCGTGCGCGCCTCTGGGCGTTCTTGCTGAAGATCCGGCGGCGTCGTGCCGCGGCGGGACATCGCAAATGTGCGCCCCGCTCGAAAGGTTTTTGTTGACCACCTCCGCTGTCTCCAGCACCCCGCTGTCCGCCCAAGACATCGACATCGCCCCGGCCTCGCCGTCGGCCGGCGCTGCCGGCTCCGACGACTCGATCACCTTCGAGGCGCTGGGCCTGCCCGAGCCGCTCGTTCGGGCACTCGCCCGGCAGGGCATCACCGCCCCGTTCGAGATCCAGAGCGCCACCGTGCCCGACGCCCTCGCCGGACGGGACGTGCTCGGCCGGGGGCAGACCGGTTCCGGCAAGACCCTCGCCTTCGGGCTGCCGCTGCTCGCGCGGATCGCCGACGGCGACCGGGCCCGGCCGTCCCGCCCGCGAGCCCTCATCCTGGTGCCCACCCGAGAGTTGGCCATGCAGGTCAACGACGCCCTGGCCCCGCTGGGTCGCACGGTCGGCGTGTTCCTCAAGACCGCCGTGGGTGGGGTGCCCTACGACCGCCAGATCGATGCCCTGCGGCGCGGCGTGGAGGTCATGGTGGCCACGCCCGGCCGGCTCGCCGACCTGATCGAACGCGGCATCTGCAAGCT
Source organism: Verrucosispora sp. ts21 (assembly GCF_002879555.1). NCBI lineage: Bacteria > Bacillati > Actinomycetota > Actinomycetes > Micromonosporales > Micromonosporaceae > Micromonospora > Verrucosispora sp. ts21. The sequence continues at coordinate 11,837 of NZ_PNOZ01000071.1, forward strand.
CGACGACGTGGAGATCACCGTCCTCGACGAGGCGGACCAGATGGCCGACATGGGCTTCCTGCCCGAGGTCACCGAGTTGCTGGCGAAGACTCCGGCGCACGCGCAGCGTCTGCTCTTCTCGGCCACACTGGACGCCGATGTGGACGCGCTGGTGAAGCGCTTCATGACCGACCCGGTCACCCACTCCACCGCCCCGGCGACCGCAGCCGTGTCCACCATGGATCACCACCTGCTGCTGATCCCGCCGAGCGACAAGTTCCCGGTCACCGCGTCGATCGCGGCGCGCGCCGGTCGGACCATCGTGTTCGCCCGTACCCAGCTCGGGGTGGACCGCCTGGTCAGCCAGCTCGCGGCGGTCGGTGTGCGGGCCGGCGGGCTGCACGGTGGCAAGACCCAGCGGATGCGTACCCGCACCCTGGCGGAGTTCCGCGAGGGACGGACCAACGTCCTGGTCGCCACCGACGTGGCGGCCCGGGGCATCCACGTCGACGGGGTCACCCTGGTGCTGCACGTCGACCCGCCGAAGGACTCGAAGGACTACCTGCACCGCGCGGGCCGTACCGCCCGCGCCGGGGAGACCGGCGCGGTGGCCACGCTGGTCCTGCCCAAGCAGCGACGCACCACGCTGGCGATGCTGGAGAAGGCCGGAGTGCAGCCCGCGGAGACGCGGGTACGCGCCGGTGACCCGGCGTTGACCGAGCTGACCGGGGCACGGGAGCCGAGCGGGGTGCCCGTACGCGATGAGCCGGAGGCTCCCCGCCGGAGCAGCCGGCCCGGCGGTCCGCGCCGCTTCGACGGCCCGACCACCGAGCGCCGCTACCGTGACCGCCCCGTCAGCGACCGCCGTTTCGGCGACCAGCCCCGTGACGACCGCCGCCACGGCGACACCGGACGCGGTGAACGCCGCTACGCCGGCGACTCCCGTGGTGCGGCTCGCTACGGGGACGACTCGCGGGGCACGGGTCGCTACGGCGACGACTCCCGCGGCACGGGCCGCTACGGTACGGACTCCCGGGGCGAGCGCCGCTACGGCGACGACTCCCGTGGCACGGGCCGCTACGGGGCGGACAGCCGGGGCGAGCGCAGCTACGGCGATTCGAGCCGCAGTGAGCACAGCTACGGCGGTCACCCTCGGGGCGAGCGCCGGTTCGGCGAGCCGGCCCGTGGCGAGCGTCGGTACGGCGACCGGCCGCGCTCGGATGGCCGGGGCCCGCAGGACCGGCCACGGGAGGACTGGCGCGCGCCGAGCGGGCGCTCCCACGCGCGTACCCACTGATCGACGCTGCGCTGACGCACCGAAGATCACACTCGAACTGGGATCGAGTGGTCTCACGCTCAACCCGAGGCCACTCGATCCCGGATCGAGCACGATCAAGCCACCGGCACACGCGATCGAGCCCGACACCTGTCACGCAGGGGTGGAGCGGGGGGCTGGTGTTCGGCGCAAAGGCGCTGCCGCGCCTGGGCCGGGTGGCGTAACGTCCGATTCATGCCGACCATGTCGAAGTCGTTGCTGTGGACCCGGATCGACACCGCCGGTGCCGAACATGCCCTCGCTGATGACAGTCACGGCCTGGCGGCACACGGCACGCAGGTGGCTGCCGACCCGATTCCCTACACCTGCCGCTACCAGCTGCTGACCGACCCTCAGTGGGCGAGCGTCCGGGTCGAGGTCGAGGTCGAGGGAGCGGGCTGGCGACGCAGCGTACGCCTGGAACGGGCCACTGATCGATGGCGGGTGACCGCCGCCGAGCAGGGTGACCTGGACGCGGCCCTCGCCGCCGCCGGGCGTGCGCCGGCCGGGCTGCCGGGCGTCGAGGATCCGGACCGGCTGGCCGACGCTCTCGACGTGGACCTTGGCGGCTCGCCGCTGTTCAACACGCTGCCGGTACGCCGGCTCCGGCTGGCCGACCAGGCCGCCGACACCAGCTATCCGCTCACCGTGGTGTGGGTGCTGGTGCCGAGCCTGACGGTGCTGCCGGCCGAGCAGGTCTACACCGGGCTTGGCCCGACCCGGTTCCGATACGCCAGCGGCGGTTTCAGCGCCGACATCGAGATGGACGCCGACGGCTTCGTCCGGCACTACCCGGGCCTGGCGCAGCTCTCCACGACCCGCTGACAAGCCGCGGCCGCTCAACCGTTGAGCAGCCGGAGCGAAAGCTCGACCGCTGGCCGACCGGAGCGGAAGCCAGGCCGAGCTAGGCGGGCCAGCTGCCGTCGGTCAGGAAGCGGTCGATCGTGGCCAGGTGGGGGGCCAGGTCGAGGCCCTGCGCGCTCACCCACTCGTCGGAGTAGTACGTTTCGGCGTACCTGTCGCCCGCGTCGCAGATCAGGGTGACCACCGAGCCGGTCCGACCTGCGGCCAGCAGCTCGGCGATCAGCCCGAAGGCACCCCACAGGTTGGTGCCGGTCGAGCCACCCACCCGTCGGCCCAGCACCGCCGAGCCGGAACGCATCGCGGCCAGCGAGGCGGCGTCGGGTACCTGCACCATCCGGTCCACCACCGAGGGCAGGAACGACGGCTCCACCGTCGGCCGGCCGATACCTTCGATCCGGGAGCCCTGGCCGGTGCGAACCGACCAGTCGGCCACCCACCAGGCGGGATAGAACGCCGAGTTCTCCGGATCGACCACGCAGAGCTTGGTGGGCAGTCGCCGGTAGCGGGCGTACCTTCCGATGGTCGCGCTGGTGCCGCCGGTGCCGGCGCCGACGACGATCCAGGCCGGTACGGGATGGCGCTCCAGCGACAGCTGCGCGTAGATCGACTCGGCGATGTTGTTGTTGCCCCGCCAGTCGGTGGCGCGCTCGGCGTAGGTGAACTGGTCCATGTAGTGCCCGCCGGTGTCCTCGGCGAGCCAGCGCGCCTCGATGACCACCTTCGCCGGATCTTCGACCAGGTGACACCGGCCGCCCTGGAACTCGATCTGCGCGATCTTCTCCGGCGAGGTGGAGGCGGGCATCACCGCGATGAAGGGCAGGTCCAGCATCCGGGCGAAGTACGCCTCGGAGACGGCCGTGGAGCCGGACGATGCCTCCACGATTGTGGTGTCCGGCCCGATCCAGCCGTTGCAGAGCCCGTAGAGGAACAGCGAGCGAGCCAGCCGATGCTTCAGCGATCCGGTCGGGTGGACCGACTCGTCCTTGAGGTAGAGGTCGATGCCCCAGCGCCGGGGCAGGGGGAAAGGCAGCAGGTGGGTGTCGGCGGACCGGTTCGCGTCGGCCTCGACTGCGGCGATCGCCTCGGTCACCCACCGCCGGCTCGCCTCGTCACACCGGTCAAGATGAGTCACTCTCGCAAACTAGCAAGCGAGGCTGGGAGCTGGGAATCTACGAAGAGGACGGGCCGACCGGCTGCGGACGGTTCTCCCACTTGGTCGACAGGGCGATGCTGGTACGCGTCGAGGCCACGCCGGGCGTACGGTTCAGCCGTACGATCAACTGCTCCAGCTCGGCGATGGTGCTCACCCGGGCTTTGAGCAGGAACGACTCGACGCCGGCCATGAAGTAGCAGGACTCGATCTCCGGCATGGCGCGGACCGCCTCCAGCACGTCGTCGGTGTCCGCGCCGGAATCCTCGACCACGCTGATCAGGGCGGTCACGGCCAGGCCGATGGTCTCCGGCTCGACTTCGGCCCGGTAGGCCCGGATCACCCCGCCGGCTTCCAGCTTGCCGACGCGTTCGTGCACTGCGGGAGCGGAGAGGCCGACCTGGCGGGCGAGTTCGGCGTACGAGAGGCGGGCGTTGCCGCGGAGCAGGTCCACGAGGGCGAGGTCGATGGCGTCCACGGACTGTAGACCCTAGTCGGCACCGCGTGACACCGGGACGCCGGCACCCGTTGCACATTACCGAGAGCGACAGTTCCCATACCGAGGGTCCGAAGGGCGGGACGCCGGTACCATTACTAACTTCCCACTCAGTGCATTTTTCGCGTTTGGCGGACACGCCTGGTCGCTGGTGCTGTAATTGCCATACGTCCCTCATGACGGCTCTGGGCTCGCACCGGCCGGGGGCAGTGTGTTCAGCCGGGGGCTTCGTCGACGCGAGGAGGGGGCTGTGGACACTGGAGATCGCCTGCTGACACCGGGTGAGGTCGCCGCGCTGTTTCGGGTTGACCCGAAGACCGTGACGCGCTGGGCGGCAGCGGGCCGGATCGGCAGCATCCGGACTCCAGGAGGGCACCGCCGGTTTCGGGAATCCGAGGTGCGGGCCCTGCTTGAAGGGGAGGGCATGCTGGAAGAGGCGGACGAGATGGGCAGAGCGCGCAATGCGAGCCCGACCGCCACGACCGGGCCAGGCCCGGCCAACGCCGGCATGTACTGAAGTGGTGCGGATCGAACGCGGACCGGTTCGTCAGGTCCGGTCCGCGTTCAACGTTCCGGTCCAGCGGTGGAACAGGGTGTGTGGCACGCCGAGCGCGTCGAGCACCTTGCCCGCCACGAAATCCACAAGTTGCGCCGCGGAAGCGGCGGCGCCCGCACCGTAGAAGCCGGGGCTGGCTGGCAGCACCACCGCGCCGGCATCGTGCAACGCGATCAGGTGCTCCAGGTGGCTGCGGGTCACCGGCGTCTCGCGCGGTACGACGACCACCTGCCGGCGTTCCTTGAGGTTGACCTCGGCGGCCCGCTGCAACAGGTCTTTCGACAGCCCGATCGCGATGCCGGCGCAGGCCGCCGTGCTCGCGGGCACCACGGCCATGCCACGCACCGGGTACGAGCCGCTGCTGGGTCCGGCCGCCAGGTCGCCGGCGGGCCAGTGCCGCACATCCGCGCCGTCCAGATCACGGCCGAGCCAGGCGGACAGATCCTCGGCCCAGTGTGCGTCGCGGAATGGACGTCCGGTCTCGTCGAGGATGGTCAACCGGGCGGCTCGGGAGACGATCAGGTCCACCGGCTGCCCGGCGTCGATCAGCCCACGTACCACCGCAGCCGCGTACGGCGTACCCGACGCCCCGGACACCCCGACCACCCATGGTTCACGCATGCCTCCAGCCTGCCTGGTCGCTGCCGGCCGCCGGGCAGCCACCCCGAGGGCGGCCACCCGATCTGCCGGTAACGGCCCTGATGTCCGACCGGACCCCGGCGACCGGCCACCACCTGGCATGCTGCCCGAGGCCGAACGCGTGGGCGTGCGCAGGCGTGGCACGTGGGAGAGGATCCGGGATGGCTGATCACACCCTGCCGACGCGACCCGCTGACGAGAACCGGCCCGTGCGGCTCGCCACCGAGATCCTGCCGGCGTTACGCGATGCCTGTCCGGTTGCGTCCCGACAGTCCCCGTACGCCGAGGAGACGCAGCGCTGGTTGATGGGCTGGCTGCCGCAGACCGGGCTGCCGCTCGACGAGCCGGGGCGGCAACGGCTGGCCGGTGCCCGCTTCGCCCACTACGCCGGGCGGCTCTATCCGGACGCCACCGAGGCCGACCTGCGCGTACTGTCCGCGCTGTTCACCTGGTTCTTCCTGGTCGACGACGCCTGCGACGGGCCGGGCCGGCTCGAACTGGCCGAGATCCGCGGGCTACGGGACGGCGCGGTACTGCTGCTGCAAGGTCGTTCCCGGCCGCGACATCCCGGGCTGCGGGGCCCTCTGCGCCGGTTGCTTGTCAACGCCTGGCGGGAACCGCACCGCCGGATGCCGACCCGCTGGCGGTTGCGCTTCGCCGACGCGGTGGCCCGGCACCTCGACGGCACCTGGCAGGAGGCGACGAACAAGTCTCGCGGTCACGCGCCCGGCGTCACCGAGTACGTTGCACTGCGCCGGGCCACCTCGGCGGCGGACGTCTCCTATCCGCTCACCGAATTCGTCACCGGCCGACCGCTGCCCGACGCCGTCTACCACCATCCGTTGCTACGCGAGTTGCGCGACCTCGGCAACGACCTGCTCTCCTGGTACAACGACCTCGCCTCGCTGGCCTCCGACGCGGCCACCTCGGGCGGGCACAACCTCGTCCTGGCGATCGCCACCGAGCGTCAGGTGCCGGTGGATGACGCGGTCGAGCTGGTGACGCGACGCTGGCACGAGTCGATGCGACAGTTCGTCGACCGACGCGCGGCGGTGCCGTCGTTCGGACCGGCGCTGGACGCGGCAGTCACCGCCCATCTCGACGGGGTGGCCCGCGCCGTCCGCGGCACCATCGACTGGACCCTCGAAAGCACCCGCTACGCGGGTAAGGAAGGGCACCTTATTAACGCCTCCGGTAGTAAAGGGGCCCCTTCTTAACGTCCCCCGCCGCCGACGGGTCAGGGGCGCAGGTCCAGGCGGGTCACCAGGTCGAGCAGGGCGAAGACGAACAGGGCGATGCTGACGAAGCCGTTGGCGGTGAAGAACGCCCGGTTGACCTTGCTCAGGTCGTCCGGCTTGACCACCAGGTGCTGGTAGCCGAAGGCGATCGCGGTCAGCGCCAGCCCTATCCACCAGAGCCAGCCGAGGCCGACAAGCGCACCGAACCAGAGGAGCAGCGCGAACGTCACCACGTGCGCGACGGTGGAGGCGTGCAGCGCGAACCGCATCCCGTACCGGGCGGGCACGCTGTGCACCCCGATCTTCCGATCCACCTCGGCGTCCTGGCAGGCGTAGATCAGGTCGAAGCCACCGATCCACAGGCCGACGGCGGCACCGAGCACCCAGGCCGGGCCGGAGCCGGCGAAGGTGCCGGTCACCGCGAGCCAGGCCCCGATCGGGCCGACCATCTGGGCGATTCCGAGGATCGCGTGCGGCCAGTTGGTGAACCGCTTGCCGTACGGGTAGACGATCAGCGGCACCACCGCCAGTGGCGCCAGCACCAGGCAGAGCGGGTTGAGCAGGGCGGCGGCGGCCAGGAAGAAGGCAAGCGCCACGCCCGCCCCGGTCCAGGCCGTCCGCAGGCTCACCGCCCCCGTCACCAGTTCCCGATTGACGGTACGCGGATTCCGCGCATCGATCCGCCGATCCAGGATCCGGTTCGCCGCCATCGCAAACGTCCGCGCCCCCACCATCGCCACGGTGATCAGCGCCAGATCCCCCCACCCCACCCGCCCCCCATTGACCGCCATAGCAGTCAACGCCGACAGGTAAGCAAACGGCAACGCAAACACCGAGTGCTCAATCGCCACAAGCCGCAAAAACGCCTTCACCCGCCCCCGCGATCTTGCACTTTCCGTCGGGGCAGAGCTGGACGAAGCGGACGAATCAGCGACCGAAAGTGCAAGATCGCGAGGGTCGGGGGCGGGGGTAGGGGTAGGGGGCGCCATTAGATGCCGTATTCCTTCCAGCGCTTGTCTACCAGGGAGATGACTTCGGGGGTCATGGTCATTTCCTCGGGCCAACCTCGGGTGTAGCCCTCGCTGGGGAGCTTGCGGGTGGCGTCGATGCCGGCCTTGCCACCCCAGAACTGCTGGTACGAGGAGTGGTCCAGGTGGTCCACCGGGCCCTCGGTGAGCAGCAGGTCGCGGGCGTAGTCGACGTTGCCGAAGGCGCGGAACGCGACCTCGTTGTAGTCGTGCACGTCGCAGTCCTCGTCCACGATCACGATCAGCTTGGTCAGCGACATCATGTGCGCGCCCCAGATCGCGTTCATCACCTTCTGCGCATGCTTCGGGTAGCGCTTGCGGATCGACACGATCGCGCAGTTGTGGAAGACCCCGGCGGCCGGCAGGTCGTAGTCGACGATGTCCGGGATGAGGAAGCGCAGCAGCGGGGCGAAGATCCGCTCGGTGGCCTTGCCCAGGCCGTGGTCCTCCTGCGGCGGCTTCGAGGTGACGATCGTGTGGTACACCGGGTCGCGCTGCATGGTCATCGCCTCGACGTGCAGCACCGGGAACGGCTCGACCGGGGTGTAGAAGCCGGTGTGGTCGCCGAAGGGGCCTTCCGGCAGCCGCTCGCCCGGCTCCAGGTAGCCCTCCAGCACCACCTGGGCGTTCGCCGGCACCTGCAACGGCACGGTCAGGCAGTCGACCATCTCCACCCGCTCACCGCGCAGGAACCCGGCGAACAGGTACTCGTCGATGTCAGCGGGCAGCGGTGCGCTCGACGCGTAGCTGACCACCGGGTCGCAGCCGATCGCGATGGCGACCGGCAGCCGCTGGCCGAGCCGCTCGGCGACGGCGTGGTGCGCAGTGGAGTTCTTGTGGATCTGCCAGTGCATGCCGAGGGTGTTGTGGCTGTGCTGCTGGAGCCGGTACAACCCGAGGTTGCGCTTGCCGGTCTCCGGGTGCTTGGTGTGGGTCAGCCCGAAGTTGTGGAAGATCCCGCCGTCGCCCGGCCACACCTGAAGTCCCGGCAGCCGGTTCAGGTCGACGTCGTCGCCCCGGTAGATCACCTGCTGGCAGGGAGCGGTCTTGACCTTCTTGGGCGGCATCGACTTGAGCTGCATCACCTTGCCCAGGCCGCCCATCATGCCGGAGAAACCCACAGGCAGTTCCGGCTTGAGCATCTCGCCGATCCGGTTGCCGATCTCGTCAAGCGACTCGACGCCGAGCGCCATCGCGGTCCGCTTCTCGGTGCCGAACAGGTTGATCGCCACCGGCATCTCGCCCCGGGTGGGCCGCTCGAACAGCAACGCCGGCCCGTTGGCCCGGACCGTACGGGTCACCACCTCACTGATCTCCAGTGTCGGGTCGACCGGTACGCCGACCCGGCGCAGTTCGCCGGCGCGCTCCAGCGCGGCCAGGAAATCCTTCAGATCGGTGTAGGGAAACCCACGAGCAGCCATGTCAGCAAGTCTCCCCCACCGTGCTGCCGTTCCGGCCGCCCGGGTCAGGTGGTGTGGGCGGCATGGTGTGCGTTCCACCACAGCCTGCGCCAGAACCGGGCGACAGCGACGCAACCCCCGGTCACCTCGTTGTACGGCGTGTCCCGGGTGACGAACTGGTTCCGGACCGCCGGAGGCCGACTGCGTGACAGTTGGCTGCTCGTGGTCGAGGTGACGCTGGCCACCACCGCGTCCTGGTTCGTCGCCAGTCGTCTGCTCGGCGGCCCGCACGGCAGCGGCGACCTCTCGGCGTTCTACGCCCCGGCCGCCGCGCTGATCGTCCTGTCGCAGGCGCGGGGCGTACGGCTGCGCCGGGCCCTGCGGGTCCTGGTCGGTATCGCGGTCGGTGTGGTCCTCGGTGAGGCGGTGGTCGGGGTCTTCGGTGCCCGCTCCACCGCCGCCGTCTTCGTGGTCATCCTCGCCGCGGCCGGGATAACGGTCGCCACAGGTGCTCCCGGCGTCGTCCGTAACCAGCTGACCACGTCCGCGCTCTTCCTGGTCGCCGTGGTGCCGCCGGGCCAGGAACTCGAACCGACCCGCCTCTACGACGCGCTGATCGGCGGCTCCATCGCGTTGCTGATCACCCAGGTCGTCGGCGCACAGTCACCGCTGCGGCCCCTGGACACCGAGGGGCGGCGGACGTTCGCGGAGCTGTCCGGGGTGCTCGACGACATCCGCCAGGCGGTGCAGCGGCACGACGAGCAGGCGGCCCGATCCGCCTTCGGGCGGGCTCAGCAGTTGGATTCGCGCACCGCCGCGCTGCGCCGGGCGGTGTCGGTCGCCGACGAGAACCTGCGCCTCGCGATCTGGGAGCGGGGCAGTCGGTCCCGCGTCGATGCCGCCCGGTCCGCCGCCGACCACGTCGACTACGCCGTCCGCAACACCCGTACGCTGGCCCGCTCGACGGTGGTGCTGGCCCGGCTGCCGCAACCGCCGCCACCGCAGCTCGCCACCGCGCTGGCCGGGCTCAGCCGACTGGCCGGCTGCACCGCCGCGGTGCTCACCGCCGTCGTGGCCGGCGACGGCGACACGGCCGACCGGCACGTCGACCGGGCGGGTGCGGTGGCGCTCGACGCGGTCCGGGCGATGACGCCGCTGGTCCGGCACGAGCAGCCGTTGCCGGGCTGCACCATCGTCGGCCACATCCGGATGGTGACCGTCGACCTGCTGCGCAGCGCCGTAGCCGACAAACCGGACGTGCTCGACGCGATCGACGCCGCTCTGGCCCTGCCCAGCGAGCATCGAACCGGCGACAGCTGACCCGCCGGCGCGGATCAGACGTCGGCGTACGAGTGCAGGCCGGTGAAGAAGATGTTCACGCCGAAGAGGTTCATCAGCATCGTCGCGAAGCCCAGGATGGCCAGCCAGGCGACCAGGTTGCGCTTCACGCTCGGCGTGGCCCGCGCGTGCAGGTAGCCGGCGTAGATCACCCAGGAGATGAAGGACCAGGTCTCCTTCGGGTCCCAGCCCCACGGCCGGCCCCACGCCGCCTCGGCCCAGACCGCCCCGGCGAGCACCGCGAAGGTGAAGATCGGGAACGCGAAGGCGTGCAGGACGAAGGTGAGCCGCTCCATGCTGGCCGCCGCCGGCAGCCGCTTGGCCAGGGTGTACGGGAAGCTGCGCTTGCCCCGCTCGTAGCCCGCCCGCATCAGGTACGCCACCGCCGGCACCGCGCCGAGCAGGAACAGCCCCGAGGCGAACACGATTGTCGACACGTGCACGACGAACCAGTACGAGTCGAGCGCCGGCACCAGCGGCACGATCGGCGTGTAGAGCACCAGTTCGGCGGTGGCCACCAGCAGCACCATGACCAGGGTCATGAACAGCCCGAGCCGGCGCAGCGACGGCACCTTCACCAGCACCACCAGCCAGGCGGCGACGCCGATGAACGAGACCGTGAGCACGAACTCGTACATGTTGCCCCAGGGCATCCGCTCGGCGGCGATACCGCGGGTGACCAGCCCGGCCAGGTGCAGCACCGCACCCAACGCGGTCAGCCCGACTGCGATCCGACCGGCCAGTTCGGCGCGCCGCGCGGTGCGCTGCGCCGGACCGGCGGGATCGGCGACGGGCGTGTCCCGCTCGGCCACCGCGACGCCACCGGCGCCGACCGCCGCACCGACAAGTTCGCGGGCGGGCGCGGTCACGGCCACGGCCCGGGAGTTGCCCAGGGCGTACTCGACCGCGTGACCGATCATCGCCAGCAGGTACACCATCGTGGTGATCGACACCAGCTGGTCGGAGAGTGCGGACATCACTTGGCCCCTTCTCGCGCATCCGGTACGCCGTCGACCTCGTCGGCCGGTCGATCGCCGCGCATCGCCGCCACCAGTTGGGCGAACTCCTCGGCGAACCCGGGATGCTCGGTACGCGGCAGGCCGCCCACCTCGATCAAACTACTACCGCGCGTCGGAGATCCGGCGGCGGGGTCGGCTGCATCAGCCGAAAGGAGCCGCACGAAGACCCGTCGACGCCTGACGAACAGCGACCCCATCAGCCCCAGCACCAGGCCGACCGAGCTGATCAGCAGCAGTGTCGTACCGGGGTCGTACCGCACGGACAGCACGATGTACGGCTCGGAGCCCAGGAACTCGACGGTGGTGCCGTCGTCCAGGGTCCAGCTCTCCCCGGGCCGCAGTTCCTTCGCGCCGATCTCGGTGAGCCGACCGTTGCGCACCTGACGCTGGTCGAGCTGGTACACCGAGCCGGGGATGCCGCCGTCCAGACCCAGGTTGCCCCGGTAGGCCACCAGGCCGAGCAGCGGGTTCTCCTCGGTCGGGTGCTCGGAGCGGGTGAACGGGGGCTCCTGGGGAGCGGTCGGCAGGTACAACCCGTCGAAGGCCATCTGCAGGTCCGGCTTGCGCTCGCCGGTCGCCGGATCGACGTTGGCGTCCGGGAACGCGGCCAGCCCTTCGCTGGTCAGCCCGAGGTCACCGTTGCTGAGGAACGGCACCGCGCTGGTCTGGCTGCGGCCGAACCGGTCGGTGTAGCGGATCACCGGGGCGTACCCGTGCCCGAGCAGGTAGACGTTCGCCCCGTCGAGGCGCAGCGGCGAGTTGACCGAGAACTCCGCCGTGCGCGGCGGGTCGCCGTCCTCGTCCACGGTCACCTTCGCGTTGTAGAACGCCGGCTGACCGGTCGGCAGGAAGCGGGCGTCGAACTCGTCCAGTTGCAGGCAGAACCGGGGCAGGTCGTCGCCGACCCGCGGGCCGAGCTTCACCTCGGCGTACTGCTGGCGGGTGTTGCAGAAGACGTGGTCGGCACCGGCGACGAGCAGCCGGTTGCCCTGCCAGCCGTACCAGGAGCCGAGCGCGACGCCGAGCAGCACCAGCACCATCGAGGTGTGGAAGATCAGGTTGCCGGTCTCCTTGAGGTAGCCCTTCTCGGCGGAGACCTCGTCGCCGCGGACCACCACCCGCCACCGGCGACGCCGCAGCACCTCGGCGACCGCCGCCACGCCACCGTCGGGCGCGGGCGCCACCGTGTGCTGCGGCAGCCGACCGAGCCGCTTCGGTACGGCCGGCGGCCGGGCCCGCAGCGCCCGGACGTGGTCGACCAGCCGGGGCGTGATGCACCCGATCAGCGAGGTGAACAGCAACAGGTAGATCGCGGAGAACCAGACCGAGCTGAACGCCTCGAACGCGCCGACCCGATCCAGCCACACCGCCAGGTCGGGGTGCTCGGTGAAGAAGTCGCGGACATCCTCCGGGTTGACCCCACGCTGCGGCAGCACCGAGCCCGGGATCGCGGCGACCGCGAGCAGGAAGAGCAACACCAGCGCGGTACGCATGCTGGTCAGCTGCCGCCACGAGTTGCGCGCCAGGGCGAGCAGCGGGTTGGGGCGGCGACGGGGTGCCTCGGCCGGCGTACCCGCCGGTCGGTCGTCCACAGCGGTCATCAGATGCTCACCTGGAAATCGCCCACTCCGATGGTGGTCTGCAACCAGATCACGACGTTTGTCCAGCCACCGGTGACAAGCGCCAACCCGATCATGATCAGGAGTACGCCGCCGATCCGGGTGACCCAGCGGCTGTTACGCCGGATCGCCTGGAACACCCCGAGCAGCCGGTTGAAACCCAGCCCGAAGACGACGAACGGAATCCCCAACCCCAGGCAGTACGCCACCGCCAGCACCACCGCCCGGTCGGTCTGCCCGCTGGTGGCGGCCATGCCGAGCACCGCGGCCAGGGTCGGCCCGGTGCACGGCACCCAGGTCAACGCGAACACCGCACCGAGTACGGGTGCGCCGAGCAGACCGGCGGAGGGCAGGCGGTTGATCCGCAGTTCACGCTGCAGGCCGGGCAGGACACCGAGGTAGCCCAGCCCGAGCAGCACCACGAGACCGCCGATGACGATCTCCAGTGGCCGCTTGTAGTCGAAGAAGACCCGGCCGATGGTGCTGAACAGGATCGCGGTGCAGACGAAGACGACGGTGAAGCCGACCACGAACAGCAGCGTCCCGGCGAGCACCCGACCCTTCACCCCGGCCCGGACCCGTTCTGCGCGTACCACCGTGCCGACGCCACCACCGCGCTCGGCTGCTGCGCCGTCGGCGGAGGTGGCGGTGTTAACAGGGGTCCCTTCCTCTACCGCAGGCGTTAACAAGGTGCCCTTCCTTGCACCTCGACCTTCCAGGTCGGCGCCGGCCAGGCCGGTGACGTACGACAGGTAGCCGGGCATCAAGGGAAGCACGCAGGGCGACAGGAAGCTGACCAGTCCGGCCAGCGCCGCCGCGCCCACCGCGAGCAGCAACGGGCCGGAGACGGCGAGTTGCCCGAAGGTCTCACCCATCAGCGTTGGCCGGACGGCGCGGGGGACTCCGCGGCGATCCGCTCGACGATGGGTTGCAGGCCCTCCTGCCGTACGGCCGCCCGGATCACCACCGCGATCCGGCCCTCCCGGTCGAGCACGACCGTGGCCGGGATGGTGTTCGGCGGGATGTCCATGTCCAGGGCCAGCCGACTACCCGGGTCGAAGATGCTCGGGTAGCTGACCCGGCCCTCCTCGAAGGCGATCGCCTTGTCCCGGCTGTCCTGCACGTTGATGCCGAGGAAGGTGACCCCGGAATCCTTCGTCTCCTGGTAGGTGCCTTCCAGGTCGTCGGCCTCCGCCCGACAGGGCGCGCACCAGGAACCCCAGAAGTTGACCACGACCACCTGACCACGCTGGTCGGCCACGTCGTAGGAGCCACCGGTGAGCAGCTCACCAGCGATCCTGGGGGCGTCCGAGCGCTGCTCCGGAGCACACTCGACGATGCCGTTCGCGCTGTCACAGGTCGACTCGCGCCCGCCGCCGGTGCAGCCGGTCAGCACCGCCGCCACGGCGACGGCGAGCAGCCCGACGACCAGTCTGGGGGCAGCCATCTCAGGCCCCCTTGGCCGTCCGGGCACCCGGCGACATCGCGACCAGGTGTGCGGCCGGTTCCGAGTAGCCGATGCCGACGACCTTGGCGCCGTCGAAGTGGAAGGTGGTGAGCGAGGCCAGCCCGCACTGGCGGCGGCGCGGGTCGTGCCAGAGCCGCTTGCGCTCGACATATCGGCGCAGCGTCCAGATCGGCAGCTGATGGGAGACCAGGACGGCCTCGCGACCCTCGGCGGCAACCCGGGCGGCGTGCAGCGCCGCGAACATCCGCTCGGCGATCGCCCGGTACGCCTCGCCCCACGACGGGGTGACCGGGTCGCGCAGCACCCACCAGTTACGCGGGTCGCGGAACGATCCGTCGCCGGGCGAGACCCGCTTGCCCTCGAACCAGTTGGCGCTCTCGATCAGCCGCTCGTCCACCCCGACGGGCAGCCCGAACTGCGCGGCGATCGGTTCGGCGGTCTGTTGGGCGCGTTCCAGCGGGCTGGCCACCACGTGCACGACCTCGCGGTCGGCGAGCCCCTGCGCGGCGGCCTTGGCCATCTGGACGCCCAGATCACTGAGGCGGAATCCGGGCAGCCGGCCGTAGAGAATGCCGTCCGGGTTGTACACCTCGCCATGCCGAAGCACGTGGACCACCGTCTTACTCACCGCTGTGCCCCCTTGGTTCGCGACTGCGGGGCTCGCAAAACCGGCTCACTCCTCGCGCTCACCGTGCCCGCCTTCGTTCGCGACTGCGGGGCTCGCAAAACCGGCTCACTCCTCGCGCTCACCGTGCCTACCCCCCTGTACCTGCCGCTGCTGCCGCGTTGGCCGCCACCGGCAGGGCGGCGGCGATCTGCTCCAGGGCGGCGTCGTCGATCGCCGCCGACACGAACCAGGATTCGAACGCGCTCGGCGGGAGGTACACCCCGGCGGCGAGCATCGCGTGGAAGAACGCCTTGAACGCGGGCACCTGCTGAGTGCGGGCGCTGTCGTAGTCGACCACGTCGGCGTCGGTGAAGAAGATCGAGAACATGCTGCCCGCGTACGACAGCCGGTGCGGGACACCGGCGGCGGCCAGCGCGTCGCCGGCGAGCTTGCCCACGACGGCGGCGGTGTCGTCCAGCTTGCGGTAGAGCGCGTCGTCGGCCAGCCGCAGGGTGGTCAGCCCGGCGGCGCAGGCCAGCGGGTTACCGGAGAGCGTGCCGGCCTGGTACACCGGGCCGGCCGGGGCCAACCGCGACATGATCTCCGCGCGCCCTCCGAACGCCGCGGCAGGCAGCCCACCACCCATGACCTTGCCGTACGTCCACAGGTCCGCCTCGACCGGGTCGAGGCCGTGCCACCCGGAGCGGGAGACCCGGAACCCGGTCATCACCTCGTCGATGATGAGCAACGCGCCGTTGGCGTGCGCGATCCGCGCCAACTGCTCGTTGAAGCCGTTCCGCGGAGCGACCACGCCCATGTTGCCCGGTGCCGCCTCGGTGATCACGGCGGCGATGTGCTGACCCTCGGCGGCGAACGCCTCCTCGACGGCAGCGATGTCGTTGTACGGCAGCACGATCGTCTCGCTGGCCGCCGCCCCGGTGACGCCGGGCGAATCGGGCAGGCCGAGGGTGGCCACGCCGGAGCCGGCGGCGGCGAGCAGCGCGTCCACGTGCCCGTGGTAGCAGCCGGCGAACTTGATGATCTTCGAACGACCGGTGTAGCCACGAGCCAGCCGGATCGCCGACATGGTCGCCTCGGTACCCGAGTTGACCAGTCGGACCTGCTCGACCGGGGTGCGCTCGACGATCTCGGCGGCCAACTCCACTTCGCCGGGCGTCGGCGTACCGAAGCTGGTGCCCTTGGCGGCGGCAGCCTGCACCGCCGCGACCACCTCGGGGTGGGCGTGGCCCAGAATCAGCGGCCCCCACGAGCACACCAGGTCGACGTAGCGCCGGTCGTCGGCGTCGTACAGCCAGGGGCCCTCACCGCGAACCATGAAGCGGGGCGTCCCGCCGACGGCCTGGAAGGCGCGCACAGGAGAATTCACCCCGCCCGGCACGATGGCGCGAGCGCGGTCGAACAGGGCCGCTGAGGCCGGCGCGTCGACCGGGTAGCGGTCGGATCCGGCGGAAGTCACCTCGGTCACGATGCCGCCATTGTGTCAGCGTCAACCTGGGGACCGGCAGGCACCCCGGATCGGGGTTACCAGGCTCACCTGCGAAAGGCCACCCCGGGCCGGCTCGCCTCGACGGGCCGGACGTGCGAGATCGCGATAGGCTGAGCCGGTGGATCGTGCCGAACTGTCCATCACCGTACACCGAACGGGCGACGAAGCAGTCCTACGCCTTGCCGGTGAGATCGACATGCTCACGGCCGCCCAGCTGTCGACCGTCGTCAACGAGGTCCTCGCCGAACCGCCACCCCGGATCGTGCTCGACCTGGGCGGTGTCACCTTCTGCGACTCGCAGGGCCTCGGGACCCTCGTCGTACTCAGCCGCAAGGCCAGCCACGCCCAGAGCCTGCTCCTCCTGACCAACGTCGGCGAGTTCCTGCTCCGCGTCCTGGACATCACCGGCCTCCGCAGCGCCCTGATGATCCGCAACGACGCCCCCACCCCCTAACGCCGCCGCCGGCAGCACGGCGTCGGCGGGCAGCCGCACGTC
>NZ_PNOZ01000072.1:0-28406 GCF_002879555.1 Verrucosispora sp. ts21
CGGTGACATCAACGGCGACGGCCGCGACGACCTGGCGATCGGGGCGTACGGCGAGGCGATCGGCAAGCTCACCTACGCTGGCGCGGTCACCGTCCTGTACGGCGGAGCCAACGGGCTGACCGGCACCGGGGCGCAGCAGTTGCACCAGAACCAGGCTGCGGTGCCGGGTTCTGCCGAACGCAACGACCACTTCGGCTGGACCCTGGCCATCGGCAAGGTCAACGACAACAAGTACGCCGACCTGGTCATCGGCGCGCCCGGCGAGAACGAGGACAGCTCGCCGACCGGCAGCGGGATGCTCACGCTGATGTGGGGCTCGGCGAACGGGGTGAAGCTCAGCGGTGCCACCTCGGTCACCGGGGCGGCGCTGCGCAAGGCGACCGGTCGTGACGACAGTTACGTGCGGAGCCTCGGTATGGCGCTGGCCATCGGTGACGTCAACGGCGACAAGCTGGGCGAGGTGATCGCCGGGGCACCGTACACGCAGTCCCCGAAGGGCAACGAGGGTATGGTCGCGGTCTTCACCGGTCGTACCGGTGGTGCCGGCCTGTCCAGCAGCGCGGTGAAGCTGTTCAGCCAGCGTACGCCCGGGGTGCCCGGTTCGGCGGAAGTCGGTGACCTGTTCGGTGCGACCCTGGCGGTCGGTGACGTGACCGGCGACGGTCGGGCCGACGTGCTTGTGGGCGCGCCCGGTGAGGCGATCGGTACGAAGAAGCGGGCGGGCACGGTAGCCCTGCTCAAGGGATCCGCCTCCGGATTGACCGGCACCGGTGCGCAGGGCTTCGACCAGGACCACCCGGTCGTGCCGGGTGGGGCCGAGAGCAACGACCTGTTCGGTGGCGAGGTGGCCATCCTCAACCTCGACGGCAAGGGCCCGCTGGACGCGATCGTGACCTCGCCCGGGGAACTGGTAAGCGCGGACCCGGAGCGGCCCGCATCCGGGTCGGTCGCCCTGTTCCACGGTGGTTCCGGTGGGTTGGTTCCGCAGTCCGCCTCGTGGAGTGGTGCGAGTATGCGTACCGACTTCGTCTGGCCCAAGTGGTACGGCCGTCGCCTGGCCACCGCCCAGTCCGGCGGCCTGATGTACCACTGATCTGCGGCCCGATCGCCCCCGCCACCGCCTGCGCAGCAGGGATGGCGGGGGCGACGGCGTTCAGGCCATGTGCGGGTAGCGGTGGTCCGTGGCCGGCACGAAGGTTTCCTTGATGGTGCGGGCGCTGGTCCAGCGCAGCAGGTTCTGGGCGGAACCGGCCTTGTCGTTGGTGCCGCTGGCCCGCCCGCCGCCGAACGGCTGCTGGCCGACCACTGCCCCGGTCGGCTTGTCGTTAACGTAGAAGTTCCCGGCCGCGAAGCGCAGCACCTGGGCGGCGTGCGCGATGGCGGCGCGGTCCTGCGCGATGATCGAGCCGGTCAGCGCGTACGCGGAGACGGACTCCAACTGGGCGAGCGTCGCCTCGTACGCCTCGTCCTCGTAGACGTGCACCGCGAGGATCGGCCCGAAGTACTCGGTCGTGAAGACCTCGTCGGTCGGGTCGGTGCACTCGATGATCGTGGGCCGGACGAACCAGCCTTCGCTGTCGTCGTACCCGCCACCGGCGAGGATCTCGCAGCTGGCGGTGGCGCGGGCCCGCTCGATCGCGACGGCGTGCCGGGCGAAGGCCCGCCCGTCGATGACCGCCCCCATGAAGTGGGACAGGTCGGTGACGTCGCCCATGGTCAGCGACTCCACCTCGGCGATCAGGTCCTCACGCAGCTGGGGCCAGAGCGACCGGGGCACGTACGCCCGGGAGGCGGCCGAGCACTTCTGCCCCTGGAACTCGAACGCCCCCCGGATCATGGCGGTACGCAGCACGTCGACGTCCGCCGACGGGTGGGCGACGATGAAGTCCTTGCCGCCGGTCTCGCCGACGATCCGTGGGTAGCTGCGGTAGCTGCCGATCCGCTCGCCGACGGTGCGCCACAGGTGCTGGAAGGTCGAGGTGGAACCGGTGAAGTGGATGCCGGCCAGGTCCGGGTCGGCAAGCGCGACATCGGAGACGGCGAGACCGTCACCGGTCACCATGTTGATCACCCCGGGCGGCAGGCCGGCCGCCTCCAACAGGCGCATCGTCCACCACGCGGCCAACTGCTGCGTCGGCGACGGCTTCCACACCACCGTGTTGCCCATCAGGGCGGGCGCGGTGGGCAGGTTTCCGGCGATGGCGGTGAAGTTGAACGGCGTGATCGCGTAGACGAAGCCCTCCAACGGCCGGTGGTCGACGCGGTTCCACACGCCGGGCGAGGACTGCGGCTGCTCGGCGCGGATCTGCCGGGCGAAGTGCACGTTGAAGCGCCAGAAGTCGATCAGCTCGCAGGCCGAGTCGATCTCCGCCTGGAACGCCGTCTTCGACTGGCCCAGCATGGTGGCCGCGTTGAGCGTCTGCCGCCACGGCCCGGCGAGCAGGTCGGCGGCCTTGAGGAAGACCGCCGCCCGCTCGTCGAAGGAGAGCGCCCGCCAGTCAGCGGCGGCCCGCTTCGCCGCGTCGACCGCCGCCCGGGCGTCGTCGTGTGTGGCGTTGCCGAGGGTGCCGAGGACGTGGCGGTGCCGGTGCGGCTGGACGATGTCGATCCGGTCGCCGCCGCCGATGCGGCGTCGACCATCGATGGTCATGTCCAGTTCGAACCGCTGGCCGGCGAGTTCGCCAAGCTTCGCGGTCAGCCCGGTGCGTTCCGGGCTGCCCGGCGCGTACGAGAGGTTCGGCTCGTTGACCGGTGCAGGGGTGGTGGTGACGGCGTCCATCAGACTGCGTTGCTCCTGGTCAGTTGCGGCTGGTGAGAGCCCGGAAGAAGAACATGAGGTTGGCCGGGCGCTCGGCGAGACGCCGCATCAGGTAGCCGTACCACTCCTCGCCGAACGGCACGTACACCCGGACCTGGTGGCCTGCTTCGGCGAGCCGCCGCTGCTCGGTGGGGCGGATGCCGTACAGCATCTGGAACTCGTAGCCGGTGACGCCTTCGGGACGGCCGGCGGCCAGCCGGGTGCCGGCCACGATGAGTTCGGGGTCGTGCGTGGCGAGCATCGGGTAGCCGGGACCGGCCATCAGGATCTCGGCGCACCGCAGGTACGCCTGGGTCACCTCAGCGCGAGCCTGGTAGGCCACGCTCGCCGGCTCCCGGTAGGCGCCCTTGCACAGCCGGACCCGCGAACCGGCGGTCGCCAGGTCGCGGCAGTCGCCCTCGCTGCGCCGCAGGTACGCCTGGATGACCGCGCCGGTCTCCGGGAAGTCCCGACGCAACTGGGCGACGATGCCCAGCGTCGAGTCGGTGGTGGTGTGGTCCTCCATGTCCACGGTGACCGTGGTGCCCGCCCGGGCGGCGGCCGCGCAGATGCGGGCCGCGTTGTCCAGCGCCACGGCCTCGCCCTCGCGGGGCAGGGCCTGACCGAGCGCGGACAACTTGATCGAGACCTCCGCCATGCCGGTCAGCCCGGCGTCGGCGAGCCCGTCGAGCAGTGCGACGTACTGCCCGGTGACGTGCTCGGCGTGGGCCCGGTCGGTGGTGTCCTCGCCGAGATAGTCGAGGGTGGCGAGACAACCGGCGTCGTGCAGCCCTTCCGACGCGCGTACGGCGGAGGGCACGTTCTCGCCGGCGACGAACCGGTCCACCACGGCACGGGTGAGCGGGGTGGCTTCGATCGCCCGGCGGGCGCGGCGGCTGGCCGCGGTCTTCAGAATGACCTGACGCAGCATGTCAGCCGGCCTTCTGGTCGAGCGGACCACGCGGGGTGGGCGCGGGACGGTCGGTCGGCGCGTACGGGGCGGTGTCGACGATCGGGCCGTACAGGTCGGGTCGCCGGTCCTGGAGCAGGTTCAGCCCGAAGAAGCCCTCGGTGCGGCTGGCCAGCGTGGTGGCGTCCAGGTCGGCGGTGTGCGTGACCAGGCCCTCCTCGTCGGTAAGCATCGCGACGACCTTGCCGTACGGGTCGACGATCTGGCTGTGACCCCAGTAGTCGAGCCCGGCGGTGTAGACGCCCTTCTCGCAGTGGTTGGAGACGACCAGCCACATCTGGTTGAAGAAGGCGTTGGCCTGGGCGGAGAGGTCCATGGCGAAGCCGTGGTAGTCGTCGGCCGGGTCGTGGCCCTTCATCGGCCACGCCGTGGACATCAGGCCCAGCGTCGCACCCTGCAGCGCGAAGACCCGCATCAGCTCGGGGAAGGCCAGGTCGTAGCAGATCAGGCTGGCGGCGCGAGCGAACGGCAGGTCGAACACCGGCGTGGACTGGCCGGCGTTGAAGTACGGGAACTCGAAGGTGTTGTGGGTCTTGCGGTACACGCCCACCACACCGTCGGGGCCGATCAACGCGGTCGCGTTGAGGATCACGTTGCCGTGTCCGGCCCGCTCGGCCAGCCCGAGCTGGACGTACATGCCGTACTCGGCGGCCTTGGCCCGGATCGCCTCGGTGGCCGGGCCGGGCACCGGCTCGGCCTCGCGGAAGTAGTACTGCTTCTGCGCGGCGGTGCCCTTGTCACCGAGACCGAACGCGAAGTCGGCGTAGCCCTGCAGGCCGACCTCCGGCAGCACCAGCACGTCGACGCCCTTGGCGGCGGCCTCGTCGATCATTTCCAGGAACTTCGCCAGGTTGCGCGCCTTGTCGTGCTCGATACGCACGTTCGCGGCGGCGAGGGTCACGGGGGCCATGGTTTTCCTCCTCGTCAGGGGTGTCAGATCAGGAGAGCTCGTACTTGACCAGGTCGCCGCCCTTGATGACCACGGGCACGGCGGTGGGGCTGGCGAAGACCTCGATGTCCTCCCAGGGGCGTCCGTCCACGACGATCAGGTCGGCGAGCTTGCCCGCCTCGACCGTGCCGAGCCGGTCGGCCAGGCCGAACAGCTCCGCATTGACGCGGGTCGTGGCGATCAGCACCGCGGCGGCCGGCATGATCTCCGCCTTGAGGGACAGCTCGCGGTGCTTGTGCACGAACATCGGGCCGAGCAGGTCGGAGCCGCTGGCGATGCGGACGCCGGCACGGTAGGCGTACTCCAGCGAACGCAGGCCCTGCTCGTGAGCCATCCGGATCTTCTCCAGCGGCTCCGGGGCCACCCCGTGCTCGGCACCCTGGCGGTGCAGCAGCTCGTAGGTGGAGAGGGTGGGCACCAGGTAGGTGCCGGCCTCGGCGAGCAGCGCGGCGGTCGCCTCGTCCATCAGGTTGCCGTGCTCGATCGAGCGGACGCCGGCTTCGACACAGTTGCGGATCGCGGCGGAGGAGTAGGCGTGCGCGAGCACGTACTTGCCGGCCGCCTCGGCGGTCTGCACCGCCATCCGCAGCTCCTCCAGGCTGTACTGGATGGTGTCCAGCTCGTCGGCGGGGGACATCGCGCCGCCGCTGGCCATGACCTTGATCTGGTCGGCGCCGGTACGGATGTTCTCCCGTACGCCCTTGCGGATCTCCTCCGGGCCGTCCGCGACGATCGCGTTCATGCCCACCTGGGAGCAGCATTCGACGGTGTTGCCACGCTCGGTGGGACGCCGCCAGTCGGCGTGACCCCCCGTCATGGACAGCGGCGCGTTCGACACCAGCAGTCGGGGGCCGAGGATGTCACCCTGCTCGACGGCCTGCCGGAAACCCGCGTCGCAGCCACCGGCGTCCCGCACGGTGGTGTAGCCCTGCATCAGGGTGCGGTTCAGGATCCGCCCCATCTTCAGCGCCGCGTGGCTGGTCTGGTAGTTCCGGTGCTGTTCCAGGATGTTGACGTCGATCGCGCCGATGTGCACGTGCGCGTCCATCAGGCCGGGCATCACGGTCCGGCCGGCGCAGTCGATCACCCGGTCGGCGCTGGCCGGCACCGCACCGCCGGCCGCCACGTCGACAATCAGCTCGCCGTCCACCACGACGGTGGCACCCTCCACGGGCTCCGCGCCGGTGGCGTCGAAGACAGTGGCGTTCGTCAGTGCGATGGTGCTCACGGAAGTCCTTTCGATTGTCAGTGATGGACGCCGAACGCGTCGGCGACGAGTTGGTCGACCTGGGCGGAGTCGGCGGTGTCGATGACCCGGTCGACGGTGCCGACGCGGAGCAGGACGAGTTCGTCGGCGACGCTCGCGGCCCGCGCGACGCTCTGCTCGACGAGCAGCACGCCCATACCGCGCGAGCACAACTCGGCGATGTAGCGGTAGATCTCGTCGATCACGACCGGTGCCAGGCCCAGACCCGGCTCGTCCAGCAGCAGGTACTTCGGGTCGCGCAGCAGCGCCCGACCCAGCGCCACCATCTGCTGCTGCCCGCCGGAGAGCAGCGACACCTTCTGGTGGGTACGTCCCTGAAGCGCCGGGAACAGGTCCAGCACCTCGTCGATGCGGGCCCGCTGCGCGCGGTTCGCCCCGACCGTCAGGTTCTCCAGGACGGACAGCTGGGACAGCAGGCCGCGCCCCTCGTGGACGACAGCGATGTGGTGGTCGTTGACCCGTCGGTGCGTCGGCTTCGCCGAGATGTCGACGTCGTCGACGCGTACCGACCCTTCGGTGCGGACCGCGCCGAGGATGGCCCGCAGCGTGGTGGTCTTGCCGGCACCGTTGGTGCCGACCAGGGCGACGGTCTTGCCCGGTGGTACGCGCAGGTTCACCCCGAACAGGGCCTGGGTCGAGCCGTACCAGCCCTTGACCGACTCAAGCGTCAGCACTTGCGGCCCTCCCGAAGTACGCGAGCTGCACCTGCCGGTCACCGAACACCTCGGCCGGGGTGCCGTCGCGCAGGAAGGCACCGGAGTCGAGGGCGATGACGTACGAGCAGAGGCTCTTGACCAGGTCCACGTCGTGCTCGACGACGACCATGGTCGACGGATGGTTCTCATGGACCCGGGTGAGTACGGCTGCCAACTCCTGCCGCCCCTCCTGGTCGAGACCGGCGGCCGGCTCGTCCAGCAGGATCACCGACGGCGAGGAGACCAGGACCCGGGCCACCTCCACCAGGCGGCGGCTGGCGAACGGCAGTTCGTCCACCCGGCGGTGCGCCTGCCGGGCCAGGCCCAGCAGGTCGAGCACCTCGGTCGCCGCCGCCATGTCCCGGTTGCGGGCGCGCCACTGCGACGGCAACGCGAGGAACTGGGCGAGCGCGTTCGGCTGCGGCAGTCGTTCGGTCCCGACCAGCACGTTCGTCAGCACCGACTCGCGTTCCATCAGCCGTACCGTCTGGAAGCCGCGCACGACACCGGCGAGGGCGCGGCGGCGGGTGCCCAGCGCGGTGATGTTGCGGTGGCCGATGTGCACGGAGCCCTCGGCGATCGGTGTGAACCCGCTTATCGCGTTGAGCAGTGTCGTCTTGCCCGCGCCGTTGGGGCCGATCAGGCCGCTGATTCCGCCCGCCGGCAGGCTGACTGTGACGTCACGCAGTGCCTGGAAGGCGCCGTACCGGACGGTCAGTCCTTCGGTCCGTACGTGCGGCGCGCCGCTGGCCGTGCTCATTTGGATTCCTCCTCGTCCCCACGTACGCCTCTGATCCGACGCCACACGTTGCGGCCGAGCCCGACGATGCCGTCGGGCACCACCAGCGCCACGATCGCCAGCAGGGCGCCACCCACGATCGGGTAGAGGTTCGGCTGGCCGGCCAGGGTGAACACCTCGGGCATCAGCACCACGTACGAGGCGCCCAGCCAGGCCCCCAGCACGGTGCCCGCGCCGCCGATCACCACGGCGACGAAGAGGTACACCGAGGCGAACAGGTCGAAGTCGGGCGGTGCGATGAATCCGGTGATGCCGGCGTAGAGCCAGCCGGCGACGCCCGCGTACACGGCGCTGATCAGGAACGCGGTGATCTTCGTACGGGCCACCGCCACGCCGACCGACTCGGCGGCGAGTTCGCTGTCGCGTACCGCCAGCATCCGGCGGCCGAGCTGGGTCCGGCCGAGGTGCACGGCGAACGCGGTGGCGATGGCCGCGGGGACCAGCGCGATCAGGTAGGCGTGCAGCGGTTCGCTGGAGTCCAGCCGCCCGAACAGGAACGGGTCGACCGAGGCTCCCTGGGTGCCGCCGGTGAGGTCGGTGGTGTTCCGGATGGCCCAGGCCAGCAGCTCACCGAAGGCGAGCGTCACAAGCGCCAGCCGCATGCCGGACAACCGCAGCGTGGGTACGGAGACGACGAGCGCGGCGATGAGCGCCACGCCGATCACCGCGGCGAGCTGCATCGCCGGTCCGTAGCCGTTCGTCGCCATCACGTAGGTGGTGTAGGCGCCCACGCCCATGAAGGAGGCGTGCGCCAACGACATCTGGCCGGTCCGCCCGTACAGGATGTCCAGGCCCAGGGTGGCCACCGCGAAGGCGAGCACCTGCGCCGACATGAACACCCAGTAGTCGTCGAAGAGCAGCGGCGGGACCGCGGCGATCACGGCGAAGACGGCCACCCGGGTCAGCAGGCGGGGTACGCCCCGGCCTTTGCCCACCGTCGGGTTCTTCCCGCCGCGGCGGGGCCGCGTCATGGTGGTGCCGGTCATGCTCGCACCTCGTTCCGCTCGTTGACGAACCGCTTCGGCACCAGCGCCAGGACGACGATGATCAGGAGGAAGACCGCCGGCGTGCCGGCGCTCGCGCCGAGCAGGTAGACCGCGAGCGACTCGTAGACCCCGAGCGCCACGGCGACCACCAACGGCAGCCAGAACCGGTCGAGGCCGCCGATCATCCCGGCGATGAACGCCTTGATCAGGAACGGCGTCATGTAGAACGCGTCGACCGACAGCCGGCTGGCGACCAGGATGGCGACGACCGCCGCGATCAGACCGGCCACCGCCCAGGTGGCGGTCCGCAGCGCCCGGACGTTCACGCCGGCCGCCTGCGCGATGCCGGCGTCCTCGGCGCTGGCCCGCAACGACGTGCCCAGGCTGGTCCGGTTGAGCAGCAGGTACGCCGCCAGGACGGTCACCACGGTCAGGCCGATGACGATGCCGTCACTCATGCTGACCACCACCCCGGCGACCTCGGTGCGGGTGTCCGCGCCGAGCGAGACGAAGGTGTGCGCGTTGGCGTCGATCAGCTGCTGCATGACGGCCGTGATGAGCAGGAAGATGCCGAGGGTGACGACCAGGTCCAGGCCCGGTCGACCCGCCGGGATCCGGCGAATGGCGGCGAAGTCGATCGCGCTGTTCACGATCACGGCGAGCAGCACACCGATCACCAGCGCCACCGGCACGGGCAGGCCCTGCTCGGAGTAGAAGAACCATGCGCTGAAGGCGGCGATCATGCCGACCTGCCCGTACGCGAAGTTCATGCTCTTGCTGACCTGGAAGACGATCAGCACGCCCAGCAGGAAGAGTGCGTAGAGGCTGCCGGTGGTGACACCACCGAGAAGGATCTGACCGAGGTCACCCACGTGGACTCCTGGTCTCGTACTGGTCCGGGGGTGGGTCGGGTTTCGCCGGACCCACCCCCGGAGGGGTCACTTCTGCAGGGACTTGGTCTCTTCGAGGACGACGAGCTTGTCGCCCTTGATCTGGCCGATGCCGACCGCGTCAACGCCGGCGCGGTCGCCCTTGCCCCAGGTCACCGGGGGCAGAATGCCGGTCTCGAAGTTCTCGAAGGTCTCGAGCGCCTCGACCACGCAGCCGCGGTTGAGACCCTCGGCCCGCTTCAGCGCCTCGGCGGTCAGCTGCGCCTGCACCCAGCCGAGCTGGTTGAACTTGCTCGGCGCCTTGCCGGTCTGCGCGGTGAAGTCCGCGACGAACTGCTTGACCAGCGGGTTCTCGCTGTCCAGCGAGGAGGTCTCCAGTGCGACGAGCATGTCCTGCGAGAGCGCACCGAACTCCTTGATGTAGGAGTCGTCGCTCATGCCGGCCCAGGCACCGGTCTTCGGGGTGTACCCGATGCGGGACATCGCCTGGAGCAGGCCGCCGGTGTCGGCGTTGGTCAGGATGAGGAACACGTACTCGGCGTCGAACTGCTTGAGCTGAGTCGCGATCGGGGTGAAGTCGGTGGTGCCCGGCGTCTCGGGGACGTAGAGCAGCTCGATGCCCTTGCCCTCCAGCGCCTTCTCCATGCCCAGCTTCGCGTTGTCGCCGACGTTGCCGGCCACACCGACCAGCGCCATCTTCTTCGGCGTCTCCTGGTCGAGTACGTAGTCGGTCAGGATCTCGAATTCCTGGATGTAGTCGACAGTCGCCATGAAGACGTGCTGGTTCTTGTCGCCGCCGAGCTCGTCGCTCGGCGCGTACGGGGCGATGGCCGGTACCTTCTTGCGGTCGAGGTACGGCACGGCGCCGAGGAAGTTGGGGGTGCCCTCACCGCCGGAGACGACGAGGATCTCCTCCTTCTCGACCAGCTGACGCATCTGCTTCTGCGCGGTCGACGGGTCGTACGCGTCGTCGAGGATGATCGGCTTGATCTTCCGACCCTGTACGCCACCCTCGGCGTTCAGCTTGGCGTAGTACGCCTCCTGCCCTTCCTTGGTGCCGAGACCACCCGCGGCGCCCGAGCCGGACAGCGGCATGGTGGTGCCCACCCGGATCTCACTGTCCGTGACACCCGGACCGATCTCCTTGACGTCGCAACCGTTGGCCGACGAGCCCGACGAACCCGCCGACGACTTCGAGTCGCCGGTCGCGTTACCGCACCCGGCGGCGAACAGCATGCAGGTGCTCGCCAACGTGGCGACGACCAGCCTTCCCTTCAACCGCATGTCTTCTCCCTAGTAGTGCAATCTGTTGGTGCGAACACCTCGGCCGGGTGAGCGTCTTCGGTGATCTTGGATAGGACCCGGGTGGCGACGGCCAGGGCCACGTCCACGGCGGATCGGATACTGTGCGTCGCGACGCCTGTGGAGTCGGCGGTGAGCAGTTGGTACTCTCCGGCGACTGCGGCGAACCGCAGGGTTCCTCCGGGCACCGCGATCGGTGCCCACGGGCGGACCTCGTGGTCGAGTGCGCGGGTCCAGTGCAGGCCTACGGAGAAGCCCGACTCGACGGGAAGGATGCCCACGTGCAGATCCCAGAAGGATCGGCTGGCGAAGCCCAGGGCACTCCATTCCCAACTCGCCTCGGCGGCACGGAGCGCCGCGGCGGCGGGGGAAGCGTCCTCAGCCAGTTCCGGGCCCCAGGCGACGTGGATCTCGGGGCGTCCGGCGAGGGCCGTCCGCAGGCCGTCATGGACCGCGAGCAGGCCATCAGCTGCTGCACTATCCGGCATGTGTCACCTCCCCAGCGACCCCTACCGACCAGTCGGTACGTTGAGGAGGACGGTACCGGACCGACCGGTCGGTCCGGAAGCATGAAATCGAAACGTAACCCGCTCGCATTCGGCCGGGGTTATTGAAAGGGACGATCTGATGCGAACGAGGAGCGAAGACACGCGGGCCCGCATCCTCACCGCCAGCGCAGACCTGTTTGCGCGGCAGGGGTACCACGGGACGGGTCTGGCTGAGCTACTCGACGCGGTCGGCCTGCAGAAGGGCGGCTTCTACCACCACATCGCCAGCAAGGAAGAGTTGCTGCTGGAGATCATGCTCGACCCGATCGACCGCATCCTCGTCAGCAGCGACCAGATCCTGGCCACCGACGGCGACGCCACCACCAAGCTGCGGCAACTCGGTACCGACCTCGGCAACGCGATGGCCGCCGACCTCGCCGCCTGGACGGTGTTCCTCCGCGAGTACAGCGTCCTCGGCGCGGACGGCAAGGCGCAGATCCTCCAGCGCCGCCAGCAGTACCTCGACCGGTGGCGGCGCGTCCTCCAGGAGGGGGCGACCGCCGGCGAGTTCCGGACGCTTGACCACGCATTCGTGGAGGGCATCCTGGGCCTGTTCATCTACACGTTCGTCTGGGCCCGTGCGACCCCGCCCGAGGAACTGACGCGTTCGATCATGCAGGTGCTGATGCACGGGATCTGCCTGCACCCGGTCCCACACCCCCGCTGAGCAGGCCGACGCTCGGGCGCTGGTCTCGCCGGGTCAGCAGGGGCCGTGGCCCTCGACGAAGAGGCGATGCGCCCAACTGGCGTAGCCAGCGATGATCTTCTGGACCGCCTGCCCGTCGTGCAGGAAGAGGTAGGCGCGGTCGCCGTCGCGAGCAAGTAGACCGTCGAAACGGTACGTCCCCTGTGGAGCGTTCAGCTCGCGTACCGTCGGATATGCGGCCCGGACCTCGGTGATCGGTGCGCCGGCCGCGATCCCCTCCGGGGTGCGGACCGGGTCGCCGGCCCAGAGCAGCACCAGCCGATCGTCGATGAAGATCGGACTGACCATCGCGTGACCGGCAAGCGTCGGTCCGCAGGCGTCGACGTCAGTCCGAAGTATCCCGCGCCGGGTCAGCTCGGCCTCGGTGTCGCCGAAGTCCACATCGGCCAGTCCGTCGAGATCGACAACGGTGACCGACGCGACGGGTTCGGGCATGGCGATGCCCTCCGGTGGCATGGGTCCGCTGCCCGATGCCGAGGCAGCCAGAAGCAGTGCGGCGATGAAGCCGAATTGTCGCAATTTCATCAGAATCCCCCAGTCACCAACGTGACGGGGACGCAGAGGTTATTGCCGGGCTTCCCATTCCTCGGCCAACTCGTCCCAGTAGTCGGCGCTCAGCCCGCGTCGCCCGTGCGCGAGCCACCCTTCGGTGCTCCGCTCGACGTGCAACCCCAGCTCGGCGAAGGGATCGATCCAGTTGCCGGGCTCCGCGCCCAACTCGATCAGGGCAGCGTTGATCGGCCACTGCGGGCGCGGCCCGTCGAACGCCGAGTCGAACCGCGGCCCCCAGGTCAGTGCGCCGTCCAACCAGACCGCCGCCGCCTGGCGTCCGGCACCACCGGCGAACTCCGCCTCGACGTACGCCACCGGCCCCCGCCGCGACCAGCGGCTCAGTGTTTCGGTAAGCGCGGGGGAGAGAGTCAGGGCGAAGGGCTGCTCCGGCCCGGGCTCGCCGGTCGCGTAGTCCGGGGCGGCGCCTGTCAACTCCTGCACCAACTGTGGGGTCACCGGCAGCAGCGCGAAGTCCTGCCGCAACTCGCCGAGCACGGCATGATCCAGGTCGCGGGTCTCCTCGCGCAGCAGTTCGGCGTCCGCGACAATCGCGCTGAGCTGGTAACTCACCCGGCATCCACAGCCTGTGGATAGAACATGTGTACGACGCCGGTCCGGAGCGGTTTCGTCCGCGCACGTACTCCCACCCGGCCAGTATCGCCGCTCGGTCGCCGCTCGGTCGCCGCTCGGTCGCCGCTCGATCGCCGCGACGTGAGTGCGCGCCGTTTCGGCGATGTGGCGGTGACACCACCGACCGGATACCGCCACTTCGGCGATACGGAGTTGATCAGCCCGTACCGACGACTCAGGGCCGGTCCCTGTGAGGGCCGGCCCTGTCGTTCGAGCAGCTCGTACGAGCGGAGGATACGAGATTCGAACTCGTGAGGGTGTTAACCCAACACGCTTTCCAAGTCTGTCGTCTCGCGTTCGCTTGGGGCTGCGGCCGTCTCAGGCGGCAGCCTCAGCCCGTAACGGGAGCCTGCCGGACGCCCGCGTACGTAGACGAACGAGACGATGATTGAGACTACTGACGGGTTAGTCGACCGGCCGGCAGTAGGCGGGCGCTAGCACGCGTTTGGCGGTGGCGCGAACCTGTGACGGGAGTCACATTGGTTCAGTGAGCGCAAAAAAGTTGGAGATCAGATAGTCTCCTCGGCATGGATGAGCAGGAAGAAGTACTGGCGGATTTAAAGGCCGCCGGTGTTCTTGCCGGGTTGCAGTGGGCGCGTCGCTCGGCGTACCAGAGGACCTGGCGCGACTACGAGCCCGAGACGGGTCACGACCAGACAACGGTCGGCACTATCGCTCACAAGCTTATGTGCGATCGACTCGATCGCGTCTTCTCCTGCGGCAAGTACTTCGTTGAATCACCAGAGCAAGCGGATGCTGGCCTTGACATCGTTGCGGCAGGTATCAGCGACGCTGAGTTCCGGTCCAGGCCCAAGATTCCACCGGGCACCGTGGTGCAAGCAGACCTGAACGGCTCTCCAGGTTGGAGGCTCGGGCGCTGGCGCTGGCTTCTCGCCTCGACCAAGGCCGGCGAGGTCAAGTATATGAGATGGAAGAGCCCGACCAAGCGGAAGGCCGCGTCGCAGCCGTATCCGGGCCAGCTCCCGCTAGAAATTCCGTCTGGCCTGGAAGAGATATTCCAGCTCATGACTGTTGATGCAATGAATAGCGACGACTCCACCACTTTGGTTGTGGCACACGGTATTGATCTGGACTTCGGCATGCCCGAGTTCTACCTAGGCCGGCCGAAGATCCGGCAGCGCCGCCGCACTGCATGGCACTGGTGCGCGGATATCCTGGAGGATGACGGTGGTTCGGGCCAAGGCCCCCGTAATGGAGGCAGAGGAATTCCGGACTCGCGTACGCCCGATCGGATCGCCGACATTGGCGTACCGGATGTGCCCGTTCGTCTGCGTAACAAGGACATCCAAGAAAACTCAGCACAGAACGAGGGATAATGACTTCCCCCAAGCCTCCCGCCCTCGAACTACTCGACGTTGCCCGCCTATTTAGCGGCAGGCGTCTGACTATTGCCCGCCAGATTTCTGGCCTGAGGAAGAACGGACTTGCCGAACTGATCGGAAAGACGCCTACCGCCGTTTCTTCTTACGAGAACGGCACAAAGCGTCCGGCCCCTGCTACTGTCGCCCAACTATGCCTAGCGCTTGGTGTGGAGCCAGCCTTTTTCCTGGCCGGAGATGGGGATAGGGGCAGTTTGCCTGCACCGCATTTTAGGTCGTTGCGATCTACGCCGCAGATCACGCGAGATCAAGCGTACGCGTATGGGCTACTTGTGAACGATATCGCGACGGTGTTTGGTCGGCACGTTGAATTCCCGGACTGCGACGTGCCTGAGATCCCTGTTGCTCCAGATTGCATGGATCTAAGTCAGCCGGAGGCGGCGGCTCGCCGCCTCCGGCTGCTTTGGCGGATACCGCCTGGCCCTATTGGGCATTTGGTGCGCCTAGTGGAAAACCACGGCATTCTCGTGGTTTTTTCCACCCCGCAAGCAGCATCCGTCGATGCCTTCTCGTTCAGTGAGCCGGCTCGTCCCATAGTGCTGCTGAATCCCGTTAAGGACGACTACTACCGTCAGAGGTACGACGTAGCTCACGAACTTGGTCACCTAGTCATGCATGCTGAGGCGGAACCAGGCGATCGGATTGTGGAGGATCAGGCGAACCGGTTCGCCGCAGAGTTCCTTATGCCGGCGGAG
Organism: Verrucosispora sp. ts21; assembly: GCF_002879555.1. NCBI lineage: Bacteria > Bacillati > Actinomycetota > Actinomycetes > Micromonosporales > Micromonosporaceae > Micromonospora > Verrucosispora sp. ts21. Next base: position 15,187 of record NZ_PNOZ01000072.1, read on the forward strand.
GAAATAGTTCAGGTACTGCCACGGAAAGCTGACTGGCGAAGCCTGATGATTCTAAAGGACGAGTGGCGGGTGAGCATGCAGGCGCTTCTCTATCGGGCACGTCAACTCGGTGTCATGAGTGCCTCTACGTATGAGAACGCCATGACCACGCTATCCGCCCGAGGGTGGCGACGCCGGGAGCCTGGCCCAATGCCGGCTGTTGAGAGTCCTTCGGCTCTCCCTAAAGGTAGGGAACTGTTGACCGAAGGTGGCTATACCCCCGTAGCTTTGGCTCGGGAGTGCCGGGTGCCATTGTCGATATTTGAAGCGGCGACATCTCGCATTCCCGTACGGAACGTTGCCTCAGGTGAAGTGCCTAGTGCCTCCCGGCGAAAGAGTGCTGACCCCAGCGCTATTTCGGAAGATGTAATTCCGTTGTTCAGCGTATAGCGCCTAGTTCAATAGGGAGAGGGTGGAGAGCTGCGGCCCTCCACCCTCTCCCTATTGGGCCGAACAGGGCAGTAGTGCCCGTCTACAGCACTCTGCCTGCTAGCAGGTCTTCCGGGATGTCTGCCTTCGTTATGACCTGCTTGGGGCCGATGAAGCGTCGAGCAACCAGCAGGCCCGCGTCATGGGCCGCAGTGCCGGCATGGCTGGCGGACGCGTCGGCGATTAGCCACGGCGTTAAGCCACGCTCGAATGCGTCAACCGCGCCCTTCAGCACGCAACTCTCAGTCGCGATGCCGCAAAAATAGAGTTCCTTCCAGCCTCGCCGTTCGATCAGCCGCGCACCTTCAGGAGTGAAGGGGCTGTAAATCTTCTTGTCAAGGGTTGCCCCTCGCTCGGCATATGGCAGCAGTTCGGGCACAATGTCGGTATCGGGAGATGATTGGAGTCTCCGCCATCCGAAGAAGCGCTCGAACGGGCTGTCAGGGTAGTTCAGGTACCGGGTAAAAAGCGTGTCGCCGCCGGCTGCCTGCCAGCGGCGTACCAGGTCGACGACGACAGGCACGATGTGCGCTGACTGCTCTCGTACGAAGCCGTTTTGCATGTCGGTCACGACAAGTACCGAGCGACCCGATGTCATTTGGCTCAACCTCGATCCGTATCACGGAGGGTTTCGATTGCTTGGTCCAGGGCTGGCATCAGGTCACACGTCCGCAGGATTGCTCGGCGCATTGCCTGATGCTGTCCGGTCTCCCGTAATCGGGAAACAGTGAGACGGGAGCGCACTCCCCGAAGGTAGCGCCATCCATATTCCGGCGGCACCCGTGGATCGCGCCCCTGCTCTACCTGACGGGCGATCGCGTCGCTATACGCCCACATGGACTGGATCGCGAGCTCGCACGAGATTATCTCGGGCTCCGTTAGGGAGCGCTCGGCAGAGATCGGGTGGTACACGACTCCGGACCATGAGGCGTAACCCACAGAGATTCCCGGCACGCCGAATGATTCGATGCCTGCGTGGTCGTACGATTCGGCTAGCAACGACTGCTCGACCAGTTCGGCATGCGCCAAGTGTTCGTCATCCATCGGCCGATCGCGGTGCAACAAGACCTTTGGTGTCGACATGATGCGTAGCGCGGTTCCTAGTAACTCCGCCGGCCAAGCTGGCTCAACAAGCCAGTGAGCACCAAGGACGTACACCGCAGACTCATCTTCGACTGGTGCAATGGGCGCGAGGTAGTCGATAGCCCATTTGATGTTGTCGCCATACGAGGCAACCCGCCACACGGCTAGCGCCGCGATCGTGGACAACTGCACAGGCTCGACCAGGTGGAAGACCACGGATCCGCACGGCCAGACGTAGAGGGTGCAGTCGCCTTCCGGGTGCTCGACGGCTGCGGAGTAGCAGGTGTGCCACTCCCCCACGGCTGGCGCGCAGCCTGCGACATCCCGAAGCCGGGCAGCGCCATCGGCCCCGACGTATGCCGTCACGAACTTGTGGGATCGCGCCGAGAAGTGCGGGCGGTCCTCAGCGCCGCCGGTCAGTTCGCCGAACAGGTCGTGGGGCTTTGCGTCGTACGCCAGGCAGTAGAGCTGCCGGTAGATCGGGTCGGTGACCGCCACGCGCCCGGTCTCGTGGCGGTACATCGCTTTCTCGATTGCCTCGACCGTGGGTGTCTCGCGGATGCCGCGCTGTTGGCCTACCCGGTGCAGCTCCCGCGCGGCGCGCTTACGCGACTCCCAGCCTGCGGCCTTTCGGCGGTTGACCAGCACAAGATTGGGCTTGTACTGCCGTGGGACCTCAGTGGACATAGGCCGTGTCCTTCGTGTCCGTGCGTAGGACCTGCCCGAATCGCCGCCCGGCGGGCAGTCTCATTGGCAGGCGAGCAAGGTGCCGCCGCAGACGGGAGCCGAGGACAGGAGGCACCAGATGATCCGACCTAGCCGGTGGTGCCTTTACGCGGCCTCTCGGCCTGCCACTTCCGGATGGTGTCGGGCTGCCACGCCGGTGACCGGCCGAACATCCGGTCAGGCGCGGGAGCCTGCCCGCGTGAGACGTAAGAAGCCCAGGTCGCGCGACTGATCGGGGCACCTACCGAGGCGAGGTAGGTGCGTACGTGGTCCGTCGTCCACCAGTCGGCGGGCAGGTCAGCGTCAGTCATCAGTACAAGCCTACGTGGTACGGGTGCTTGCATGAATACAACGTGGCGTTGTAGCGTCACGAATACAGCGCCAAGTTGTACTCCGCCAGTTGGGGTCCGAGGAAGGCAGTGCGTAACAGCACTGCGCGCCTACGTCCCGCTGTGCGGCCGTTCATTGAGAACTTCAGAGCAGAAGTGCCGCGTTTGATCTGGCTTGCGGTACTCCCGCCTTGAGTCACACGGTGGCCGACCTCGGTAGATCCCGAGCGAGCGGGCCGAGCGGGCCGGATCTTGGCGCGCGGCACGTCTTCTGCCTCTCTGCACCTGTCCCGGGGTGGGTTGTCGCGCTGATAGCGCGCGGCCTCACCCCGGGCTTCCCGTCTTGATCCCCGCTTGTGGAGGTGAGCCGTCATGACCGTGAGCGTCTTCGCTGCCGTTCGAGTGACCACCCGCAACCGCGCCGTGTGGCGTACCTGCAACCGCTGCGAACGGCTCGCCCCGCTGGCTCCCGACGAGCGGCACTGCCGGTCCTGCCCGCCGGCCGCGCGCTCCCGCCGATCCGGAAGGAACCGATCGAAGTGATCACCAACCTCCCCGCCGTCATCGCCGAGCCGACTGCCGCCGACCTGGCCGCGATTAACGCCGAGTGGCCGTTGATCGCCGCCGAGCTGGACGTGTTGGACGCGCAGATCACCCTGATCTACGCCGAGGACCACGGCGGCCCGACCACCCTGGACTGGCGCAGGCTGCGCCGCGCCGAGGCCCGCGTAACCCGCACCGCCGCCTCGGTGGCCACCCGCACCAGCACCGACCCTGGCCGCGCGGCCTGATGTCCCGTATCCGTGCCGCCTACTACGACCCGGACGGGTCGACGTACGGCATCCCGACCTACTGGTGGCGCGGCGCACCGCCGGGCTACGCCACTCGCCGTCAACTGCGCGCCGCCGGCCTACGGCCCGGCGGTCAGCCCATCGCCGCACAGATCCTCTGGCGCGGTGTCGGTGGTACCCGCACCGCCTACCTGTACCGGGTCGACCTGGCCCGGCCGAAGCGCACCGCCACCCCCGCCCAACTGCGCGCCATCGACGCCGCACTGATCGCACGCCGCACCTGCCGCGTGTGCGGCGTGGTCCGGCCGTACTGCATCCCGCGCTCGCTCGGCGAGTGCGTCGACTGTGCCTACCCCGAAGGAGCATCCGCGTGAACACCCCCCGCAAGACCCGACGTGCCGTGATGGCCGAAATCCTGCTGTTGGCCGACCCGACCGAGATCCGCACCCACACCGACGGCGTAGCCCTGGCGGTGTCCTTCGACCGCATCGCCGAACTACGGTCCTGGCTGCACCTCGCCGGACTCAACACCCCGGACACGCTCACCGCCGAGCACACCGGCACCAGCGACGACGGCCGCCCCTGGCAGGTCATGTACGCCTACCCGACCTTGCACGGGTGGGAGATCTACGCCCACGCCAAGGAATACACCACCGGCCCCGACCTCGACCCGACCACCGTCGACCGGCTCACCGCGCTGGCGGTGGCCTGATGACCGCACCCACGATCAACGGCACCCGCTACCCGCAGCCCATCGAGAAGCTGTTGCCCGCCGCCCGCGCCCTGGACCTGCCGGACGGGCAGGAGTTCCCGTCTCGGAACCGGCTGATGCGCGAGTTCCGTATCGGCGCACCCAAGGCCGACGAGCTGCTGGCCCGGCTCAAGTCCGAGCACGCCGAGCGGACCCGCACCGACACCCTGCGCTCGGCGATGGCCGTCCGGGGTGCCCTACTGGCACCCGACACCGACACCCCGGCCGCACCGAGGTGGGACTACGCCGCACCGATCGGCCCCGACCCGGAACCGGGCGTTGCCGAACAGCGCCCGTCGAAGTCGGTCTACACCAACGTCGACATCTGGGGGCCGGAACCGGCGGACACCCAGGTACGTCCGCCCGTCGACCCGGTGCCGGTGGCCGCCGTCAAGCCGCAGGCCGTCGAGACGGACGAGCAGCCCACGACGGTCGGACACCCGGACACGCCCACCCCGGCCGCGCCGCCCCGGTCGGCGGTGGTGTGGCCGGTGATCCTGCTGGCGTTGCCGGCGTTCGTGGCTATCTGGTCCGGGTGGGTCGGACTCGGCGGACTCACCGGGTTCGGCGTGGTGCACCCGCTGCCTGGTATCGCCGACGGGTTCGCGATCAACACCGCGATCACGCTCCCGATCGGCGTCGAAACCTACGGCGCTTACGCCCTCTACGTGTGGCTGTCCGGCCGCGTTCCCGAGCGGGCACGCCAGTTCGCGAAGTGGTCGGCCATCGCGTCACTGCTTGTCGGCGCGCTCGGCCAGGTCGCGTATCACCTGCTGGTCGCCGCCGGAGTGCAAGTCGCCCCGTGGTGGATCACCACCGCCGTCGCGTGTCTGCCGGTGGCGGTGCTCGGCATGGGTGCCGCGCTGGCGCACCTTGTTCGCTCGCACGACTAGCTACGCCCGGCGGCACAGCCCCACGGCCTGGAAACCAGTGCTGTGCCGCCGGCCTCACCCCTCAACCCTCACGGACCTTGGGAGAGAACACCCATGCTCGCAGACCCCACCGGTTCCCGCGCGGCCGTGTTCGCCGCCGTGTTCGCCACCCTCTACGCCGCTCACCAAGTCGCCGACCACTGGATTCAGACCCAGCACCAGGCCGACTGCAAGGGCCAGCCCGGATGGGCAGGCCGCCTCGCCTGCGCCGCGCACGTCGCCACCTACACGGCTACGGCGGTGCTGGCGTTGGTGTTCCTGATCGCCGGCACCGGCCTACGCCTCGACCCGGCCGGCGTCACGGTCGGCCTCGGGATCTCCGCCGTCACGCACTACATCGCCGACCGACGCACCCCACTGCGACAGATCGCCGACCAGCTCCGTAAGTCCCCGGCCTGGCTGGACAAGGCGGGCGGCATGTACGCCCTCGACCAGTCCTGGCACGTCGGGTGGCTGTTCATCGCCGCCCTGTTCTGCGCGGTCTGACCGCTCCTACCCCACCGGCCTGGAAGGAAACCACCTGTGGCGATCTCGTCTTGCGACCAGTGCGGCAAGGGCTTCCGCAGCGTCTCCATCGACGACACCGGAACCCTGGCCATCTGCACCGCCGGCCACTACACCTTCGACCCCACCACAACCAGCACCAGCAGTGTGCAGACCGGCGCGGTGCAGGTGAACGGCCAGTCCGCGATCGGCAACGGCGCAATCGTGATCGGCCGACGCAACAAGCGCTGACCCCACCCGGCGGCACGGCCCACCGGCCTCGCAAACCACGAGCCGTGCCGCCGGCCCCCTACCGATCCGACAGACCCGTTGGAGGAACCCCCATCATGACTGCCCCCGATGACGACCGTTTCGACTGGCAGGCTGCCGAACGTGACCTGACCGAAGACGCCACCGGGCCGGACGCCGAGGTAGTCGACCTCGACGACGCCCGCGCCCGCCGCGCCCCCCGCCCACCAGCCGACACCGACACCGACAACCCGGACGACGACGCGGAGACGGTAGACGCCGGACCGGAGCGGGTCGGCGGGCCGGTCGACATGGCCGACGACATCCCCGCCGACGTGGTCGCCCGGCAGCAACAGCGCCGGCCGATCCTCGCCGATTGGGCGCGTTCCAGCCGTGCCCTACGCGCCGCCGTGAAGCACCAGAGCAAGGACGCCGGGTACGTAATCGCCTACCACGGCGTGAGGTTGCCGAAGTACGCGGTCAAAGCCCTGGCATGGGCACCGATCGGCGCGGTCCGCAGCATCAGCCACGCCCTACGGTGGGCCGCCGCTGAGGAAGGGAACTGGCACCTACGGCAAGCCGCCGCCTCACGCGGTGACGCGGACACCTGGTTGAAGCTGGACGCCCGCCGGCAGCGTCAGTCGGTGTGGCGGTGGTGGGTGCTCGCGGCCGGAACCGCGGGCACCGGAACCGGCGTCATCGTCCTCGCCGCCGGGCCATCGTGGTGGTCGGCAGTGGCGGGTGCCGTGGTGGTGCCGTGGCTGGCCACCCGTGGCCGCCCGGCAGACCGGCCGATCACCGACCGGGTGACCGAAGGCACCCGCTACCGCAAGCTCACCGCCGACCTGGTCCGCCGCGCCCTCACGTCCCTGCAAATGCCCGCCATCAACAGCGCCGTTGCCAAGGACCCGAAAGCCATCAGCTTCCCCGTGGACATCCACCGAGACGGCCCCGGCCACCTGGCCGTGGTCGACCTCCCGTACGGGGTGGAAGCCGCCGAGGTGGTCGCCCGCCGGGGCAAGCTGGCATCGGCGATGCGCCTGCCGCTGGATCAGGTGTGGCCCGAACCCGCCCCCGGCCACACCGGCCGACTCGCGCTGTGGGTCGGGTACGAACCGGCGTCGCAGATGAAACAACCCACCTGGCCGCTGCTCAACGCCGGGGTGAAGGTGGATGTGTTCAAGCCGTTCCCGTTCGCCACCACACCCCGCCTCGACACCGTGGCGGTGGATCTGATGTTCCGCAACTTCCTGTTCGGCGGCCAACCCGGTTCCGGGAAGACGTTCGCGTTGCGGGACCTGATCCTGGCCGCCGCCCTCGACCCCCGCACCGAGATTCGCGGCTACGAACTCAAGGGCGTCGGGGATTTCGCGGTGTTGGAACCGGTCATGGCCGAGTACGGCAACGGCTTCGACGACGACACCCTCGCCCGCTGCTTCGCCTTCATCGAGTGGCTGTACGAGGAGTGCCGCCGCCGCTCCAAGCGCATCGAGCACTACGCCCGACTCGGGAAGGCACCGGAGAACAAGGTGACCCCGGAACTGGCATCGCTCAAGGACTCCGGTCTGCATCCGTTGGTGGCGTGGTTCGATGAGTTGCAAGAGCTGATGACCAGCAAGTACGGCAAGGACGCCGGGGAACTGCTGGAGAAGGTCATCAAGCTGGGCCGCGCCCTCGGGGTGATCATCCTGATCGGCACGCAGATCCCCGACAAGGACAGCCTGCCGACCGGCATCACCCGCAACGTCAACTCCCGGTTCTGCCTGTCCGTGGCCGACCAGACGGCCAACGACATGATCCTCGGCACGTCGGCGTACAAGAACGGCTACCGGGCCACGGTGTTTCAGCCGGTCATCGAAGCCGGGTGGGGCATCCTGCGCGGCTTCGGGCCGAAAGCGTCGGCGGTCCGGTCGTTCTACGTCGACACCACCGCCGCCGCCCGCATCGTCACCCGCGCCGTGGCCCTGCGACAGTCGGCCGGGACGCTGCCGAAGCCGGACGAGCAGACCCGCGACATCGCCCCGGTGGCCGACGTGCTCGGCGACCTGGCCCGCGTGTGGCCCGGTGATGAGAAGTCGGCGTGGAACGAGACGCTGTGCGGTCTGCTCGCCGAACTGCGACCCGACGTCTACGACGGATGGGAAGCCGCCCAGCTCACCACCGCACTCAAACCCCACCCGCTGATCAAGGTCGCCGACGTTGGGCGGCGCATCGACGGCAAGTCGGTCACCCGGCGCGGCATCAAGCACACCGACCTACTCGCGGCGATTGCGGAGCGTGACCGGAAGCGGTCCGCCGGCTGACCCGCCCGCAGGGTGCTAGCGCTAGCGGCCCGTGCTGCTAGCGCTAGCACCCCCGCTAGCACCCAAACCGAATCATGAGCTGCCCGCTAGCGGATAGCAGCTCACAGCCCCACACGCCCCGAAACCGGCCCTGGAGGCTGCCGTGGACCCCCTGACCAAAGCCGCTATCACCCTCACCACCATCCCCACACTGATCACACTCGGTTACGGCATTCTGTGCTGGGTCGCGCCGTTCAAAACCTGCCAACGGTGCGCCGGCACCGGCCAGACCACCACCCGATTCCTGCGCCGGCCGCGTGCCTGCCGCCGCTGCGACCGGGGCATGAGACTCCGCACCGGACGGCGCATCTACAACGTGGTTCACCGGCTACGCGCCGAGGCACACCGATGAACCGCCGGACCGGTCACACCGACTGGTGCGGCCGGGACCACCGCTGCAACCTCAACGAACACCGCTCCCCGGAAATCGTGGTCGACATCCCCGGCCACGCCCGCGCCGTGCTGGTGCGGGTGCGGACCGCCGCCGGCCGCGACCACGCCGAAATCCGTGTCCGGGTGGCGCTCGCCCCTACCGAGGTGGCCGCCCGCCGACAGTTGGTCGGGCTGCTCGGCGACCTGCGCCAGGCCGTGACCCGCGCCGCGATCGCCGCTCGGCCCCGGCCGAGGTGGTGAACCGGTGGCGCGGTGGCTTGCCGCAAGCGCGGCGCTCGGCCGACCGGTCACCGACGACGAGCCGTACCCGCACGTCTGCCGACGGCGGGTGGACGGCACGAACACGCGTAGCGGACGGCCGGTCTACCTGCAACGGCGTGACTGCGCCGCCTGCGCACAGGAACGCCACCAGCACCGCCCGGCCCGGCCGCCGCGTCCCGGTTCGCTGCCGCTGGCGGCATGACCTGATCGGCGCGCTTCGCGCCCTCACCCCCGGTGGCCAGCACCCGACCGCCCCGGGCTTGGACCGCCGCACCGGAAAGGAGTTCCCTCCATGCCCGACCCTGCCCGGCTAGTCACCGCCGCACTGGCCTACGCCGCTCGCGGGTGGCCGGTGTTCATACTCGGCCGCACCAAACGGCCCGTGGCCAACTGCCCGGCCTGCCCCAAGTCGGACGAAGACCCGACCCACGACCAGGACGCCTGCCCCTGCCTGACCTGTCACGGCTTCTACGCCGCCAGCACCGACCCCGAGCGGGTTGCCGCGATCGTGGCCGCCGTCCCCAACGGACAGCTAGCACTGCGCACGGGTGCCGCGTCGGGAACCGTCGTCATCGACATCGACCCCGCCCACGGTGGCCGTGCCACCATGGCCGACCTGATCGGCCGAGGTTTGCTGCCGCCGACCGCGTACGTGGTCACGGGGTCGGGTGGGTGGCACCTGTACTACCGGCACCCCGGCCACCGGGTGCCGTGCAGTCAGGGCAAGCCGGGACAAGGACTCGGCCCCGGTGTCGACGTGAAAGCCGATGGCGGCTACGTCGTGCTGCCGCCATCGGTACACCCGCGTACCGGACGCCCGTACCGATGGGCAACCGGCAGGGACACGCAGGTAGGGGAGATGCCCCCCGCCCTGCTGACGGCCTGCCTACCGCCGCCGGCACCACCCGTTCCGGCCGTGACCGGCCCGACGCGCGTACGTGAGGCGGGGGGCATCTCCCATCCCGACCGCCTCCTAGCCGTGCTACTCGACCGCGTCACCGCCGCCCCCGAAGGCGTGCGCCGCACCACCCTCTACGGCGTCGCCCGAGGCGTGGCCCGGATGGTCACCGCCGGAGCCATCGACCACGCCGACGCGATCGCCGCTCTCACCGACGCGGGCCGCCGTGCCGAGCAAACCGACCGCGACATTCGCGCCGCCATCCGTGGTGGCTTCCGAGCCGAAGGAGTCGCCTCATGACCACCAGCCAACCAATCGACGGCGCGGCCATCCTCGACGCCCTACACGCCGCCTTGACCCGGTACGTGATCCTGCCGTCCGCCGAAGCAGTCGACGCCGTGGCGCTGTGGATCGCCGCCACCCACGCCCAACCCGCGTGGGCGCACGCGCCCCGCCTCGTCATCCGCGCGCCGGAAAAGCGGTGCGGCAAGTCTCGGCTGTTGGATGTGGTGGAAGGGTGCTGCCACAACCCGCTGATCACCGTCAACGCCTCCCCCGCCGCCGTCTACCGGGCCATCGGCACCGACAACCCGCCCACCCTCCTTGTCGATGAGGCGGACACCATCTTTGGTGGGAAGAACGCCGACGCGAACGAAGACCTACGCGGTCTGCTCAACGCCGGCCACCAGCGCAACCGGCCCGCCATCCGCTGGGACGCCGGCACACAGCGATTGGAGAAGATCCCCACCTTCGCCATGGCGGCACTGGCCGGTATCGGCGCGATGCCCGACACCATCGAAGACCGCGCCGTCGTCGTCCGGATGCGCCGCCGCGCCCCCGGCGAAACCGTTGCCCCCTACCGGCACCGCCGCGACGGACCTGCGCTGCGCGCGATCGCGCAACGCCTCACCGGGTGGCTCGGCGCGAACCTCGCCACCCTCGAAGCCGCGGAACCGCCCATGCCCGTCGAAGACCGGGCCGCCGACACCTGGGAACCCCTCGTAGCCGTCGCCGACCTGGCCGGCGGCACCTGGCCGGCACGCGCCCGGCACGCCGTCACCACCCTCACCGCCGAGGCCGACGAAGCAGGCAACGTCTCCACCCGCGTACGGCTACTCGCCGACGTACGAACCGCGTTCACCGTGCTCGGCGACCCACCCGCCGCATCCACACACGACCTACTCACCGCGCTCAACGGCGACGACGAAGCACCCTGGGCAGGATTCGGACCAACCGGCCTCACCGGCAAACGACTCGGCGACCTACTCCGCGAGTTCGGCATCACCTCGACCACCATCCGCTTCCCCGTCGGACAGGCCAAGGGCTACACCCGAGAAGCCTTCACCGACGCATGGAACCGGTACTGCCCCACCCCATCCGTACCATCCGTCCCACCCTCATTTCCGCAGGTCATCCCCGGTACGGATTACCCACCTGGTACGGATCGATCCGTACCACCAACCCCACCCGGCCGTGCCCCTGGTACGCATCAATCCGTACCAGCACACCAATCCGTACCGCACCTGACCAGGCAAAACGAGCTTGGTACGGATGGTACGGATACCCCCCGGCGAAACGGCACCCACCGCCGACCCTGACCGGCCACCCCCGGCCCGGACCAGCTACCGGCTTCCTCGGATCGGCCCGCTGAGAGCCACACAGACGCAACCGCCCTACGCCCAACACCGGGCCACTCGAAATCTCGCGTCTACGGCGCTCTCAGCGGGTCGTTCTATGCCCTTCTATGGCGATAGATCCCTATACCTCCATAACTGACCGCCAGCGACCGGAAGGCACCCACCGTGCGAATCAGGCTGCACGGCACGCCTGCTGTAACAGCCGCAGCACTCAACGGCACCCCGAGGGAGGGCACCCACCGATGACCACCCCCGACAACCGCGTGGTTTTGACCATCGAGCAAGCCGCAGAGCGACTCGGTATCGGCCGCACCACGATGTACGCCCTGATCAAGACGGGCCAGATTCGCACCGTCACCATCGGCCGCCTGCGCCGAGTGCCCACCTTCTGCCTTGACGAGTACGTACAGAAACTCCTGTCCAACCCGACGCAACTCGACCACGCCGCCTGACGAAAGGAGCCCGACGAGTGGGAAGAAAGCCGAACGGGGCATCCAGCATCTACAAGGGCGGTGACGGCTACTGGCACGGCCGGGTAACCGTCGGCGTCAAGGACGATGGCAAGCCGGACCGGCGGCACGTTCAGGCAAAAACCGAGGCCGAGGTAATCCGCAAGGTTCGTGCACTGGAACGGGAGCGCGACAACGGCACGGTTCGGAAGCCGGGTAGCCGCTGGACCGTCGAGAAGTGGCTAACGCACTGGGTCGAGAACATCGCCGGCCCGGTGGTGCGGACGAACACCCTTGACGGCTACCGGGTCGCCGTCCGTCGGCACCTGATTCCCGGTGTCGGTGCCCACCGCCTTGACCGCTTGGAGCCGGAACACCTGGAACGGCTTTACGTCCGGATGATGGCCAACGGCAGCGCGGCCGGCACCGCCCACCAGGCGCACCGGACCATCCGCACGGCACTCGGCGAAGCGGTCCGCCGTGGCCACCTCGCCCGGAATCCTGCCGCGCTGGCCAAGCCGCCTCGCCTGCCGGATTCAGAGGTGCAGCCGTACTCCGTTCCGGAGGTACAGGCGATCCTGCATGCGGCATCGTCGCGGCGGAACAGCGCGCGATGGGCGGTGGCGCTGGCGCTCGGTCTGCGCCAGGGCGAAGCGCTCGGCCTGAAATGGTCGGACGTGGATTTGGACAACGGATCGTTGACCGTCCGCCGGGCACTGCTTCGGCCAAAATGGCGGCACGGCTGCGACGGGAAGTGCGAACAGAAGTTGCCCGGTCAATGCCCCGAGCGGGTGAACGAACGCCCGGTTGCAGCTGACACGAAATCGCGTGCTGGTCGACGCTCGATCGGTCTGCCGGATGCCCTGGTCGACCTGCTGCGGCGGCACCGGAAAGAACAGGACGCCGAGCGCGAAACCGCCGCGCAGCTTTGGCGGGACGAAGGATGGGTTTTCGCCTCGCCGACCGGCGAGGCGATCCACCAAGCGACGGATTACGACGAGTGGAAACGGCTCCTCAAGCTCGCCGGAGTGCGGGATGGCCGACTGCACGACGCTCGGCATACCGCCGCTACCGCGCTCCTGGTTCTCGGCGTCTCCGGCCGCGCCGTGATGGGCATCATGGGTTGGTCTAACTCGGCGATGGCGGTCCGGTACCAGCACATGACCGACCAGGTACGCCGGGACATCGCGCAGCAACTCGGCGGACTGCTCTGGGGCGACCCACCGAGCGGGCCGGGGGAGAAGGCCACCGAGCCGCCGCCCGACGAGCCGGAACCGGGCAAGTGAGACGACAACTGAGACGAGAGCGACCGTAGACACGACTCAGGGCCGGTCCCTTCGGGGCCGGCCCTGTCGTTTTTCCAGCTCTGACGAGCGGAGGATACGAGATTCGAACTCGTGAGGGTGTTAACCCAACACGCTTTCCAAG